>JBEEGX010000174.1:0-11324 GCA_041167105.1 Verrucomicrobiota bacterium | reverse complement strand
CACGGCTGAACTGCACGGAATCGCGCGCGCCATGGATCTGCCGGTCGGCATCTCGACGTTGCAGAATACCGACCGCTGGCTCGGCGGCGTGCTCTGCGCGATTCTGACTGGGCTGCGCAAATTGATCGAGCCGCGAGTTTCAGTGCGACGGCCCGTGCGGCGCATTTTGTTTGTTAAGTTCGCCGAACAGGGTTCGACCGTTCTCGCGTATCAAGCGATCTGCCGCGCGATCGCGATGGTCGGGCGCGATAATGTCTACTTCGTCGTTTTCGAAGATAACCGTTTCGTTTTGGACGTGATGGAAATCGTCCCCGAACAAAACGTCATCACGATCTCAATCAAAAGCCCACTCGCGCTCGCGCTGGGCGCTCTGCGCGCGATCCTACGTGCGCGCAAGATCGACATCGACGCCGTGGTCGACATGGAATTTTTCACGCGCTTCTCCGCTGCGCTCACCTTTTTGACCGGCGCCAAATCACGCGTGGGATTTCACACCTTTTTTGGCGAAGGACCGTATCGCGGCGATTTGATGACGCATCGCTTGCTCTACAATCCGCACCTGCATACGAGCCAAATGTTTGAAGCGATGGTGGAAGCGCTCACGCGCGATCCCGCGATCTTGCCGACGTTCGACTTTAAGCCAAGTGCGGCGCCGGCATTGGCGAAATTTCACCCGCGGCCTAACGAACTGGCGGAACTTGACGCCTTATTGCAAAGGGAATGTCCGGCGCTCGGTTCATCGCCGCTGATTTTGCTTAATCCAAACGCCGGTGATCTCCTTCCGCTGAGGCGGTGGCCGGCGCCGCAATATGTCGATCTTGCGCGTCGATTGCTCGATCGTTATGCCGAGGTCTTCGTCGCTTTGACCGGCGCGCCGGGCGAAGCGAATGCCGTTAACCAACTTGCGGCTGAGATCAATTCGCCGCGCGTGATTGCCCTCGCGGGAAAAACAAGTTTGCGCCAGGTCCTCGTCCTTTATTTGCGCAGTCTTATTCTCGTGACGAACGACAGCGGGCCGGCGCATTTCGCTTCCATGACACCGATCCACGTCGTGACATTGTTTGGTCCGGAAACACCGGAGTTATTCGGCGCGCGCTCGCCCAATGCGCACATATTTTGGAAGGGGATCGCGTGCAGCCCATGCGTCAATGCGTTTAACAATCGTCAGACCGTCTGTCGCAACAACGTCTGCATGCAGAGGATCACGGTCGATGAAGTATTCGAACGAATCACTGGCATCTACGACAAGATTGACATTCGTTAGGGCGGAAGCATGACCGCATTGCGCAGACGACGATTGCGATAAAGAAGGTATTCACTCGCTTCCGCCCAGAGATCGAAATCCTGCCGTAAGGTTTCGTTAGGCTCATTCGGACCAAACTGAATTGAGCGATTCGATTCGATCAGGAAATCCCATCGGCGATTGAGCAGGACCCAGTCGGCACGGGCGATGTCTCGCGCTAGTCGCGAACCCGGAGCATTGGCCGAGCCGGGATTCATCTCGAGAAAATAAGTCGCGGGCTTGAGCTGTGGTTCCAAATAATACATGTAGGTGTCGCAATAATTCGTTAGGCGGAGATCACCCGGGCCGACGAGAAAGAGCTGTCCCGGAACCGAAGATCGTTCCAGCTCCGCTAATATTTTATTCGCTGCCTCGGCGAGATTCGCTGCGCCGTATGGAAACGCGCGGCCATGGCGCCAGATGAAAGTTCCCTTGTCGCCCGGCCCGAGTTCTTCGTTCGGTTTTGAAACTTGATGCGGCTGTGCGAGTCGGCACGTGACGCTGAGACCACGATAGAAGTAGCGGGTCATTCGAGGTAGAACGGCGTTGACTGCGGTAAACGCGATTAGGATCGCCGCCGCTGCTTTCATCCACACCGGGAGCGATTTCGAAAACGCCGTTAACAAAACAAAGATCGACAACGGCATGAGCGCGAGCGGGACGAGCGCGGCGTTCATGGCGTGGCCGGAATCGAAACGCTCCAGCGCGTAATGCAAAAAACCGGTGCCGAGAATGGCGGCGCCCAGAAGAACGCGGCCGCGCGCCCGCGTCGTGGCGTCGCGCACCGCAACGATTCCGGCACAGAGATTCACCACGCTCGCGATGATGTGAAACGCGAGAATCACCTGCAATTCGCTCTTCGCATCGGCGATCGAAAGATGTCTCCCCGGGTTCAATTTCAGCACCGGAAATACAAACAAGCTGTAAACGATCTGCCCCGGACCGAGCGCGATCATTAGGTAAAAGAGCGGCGCTAAACCAACGATGCCGCCGATAATGAACGCTGTTTTGGCGCGCCGATTCATTGACAGAAACGACGGCAGCGAAGCGAGTCCGAGCGCCAGACCGAGATCGTGACGGCACAAAACTGCAACACCGGCGAGAACTCCAGCCGCAAACGAACGCGGCGTTGAAGATTCGTTGGCCATCGCCCAAAGCGCGCAGAGTGCGAAAGCGACGCCGGCGAACCATGTGTTCGCCCACAAATCAGTCGCAGGCAGCAGCGTTGCCATGACCAACGCCGACGCGGCCGCGATCACTGTCTTCCATCGTTGCGCGATGCCGAAGATCGCGACCACGATCAGCAGCCGGTAGATCATCCCCACTGCGCGCTCGACAAAAATGCTCGTGCCGAACGCGCGATACGCGATCGCCAGGAGCAACGGATTTCCCGGTCCCGTCACGTTTTCGAAATCGCGATACGGTAGATATCCTTTCAACAGCAGCTCGGGATACGCCAGGACGGTGCCTTCATCCTGCGGCGCCGCCGGCGATTGGAATGCTGGCCATAGCGCAATTGCTGCAAGTGCGCTGATAATGAATACCGTCGCCAGTTTCGGCATTGGTCACGAGTCGCGCGATATGTTTTACTTCGCAATCACGGGCCTGTAGCTCAGCGGTTAGAGCAGGGGACTCATAATCCCTTGGTCCCAGGTTCGAATCCTGGCGGGCCCAATTTCATTTTCGATTTCGTCTCGCCGATTTGCCATTGTCGATCTTGTGCGAATCGCGCGCCTAACGATTGAGTTGCTTCTGCTCAGCGCGCTGCTCATCGCGACGCGTTGCGCAAATTACGAAGACGTTTTCGTCGGCGGCAAAATCTATTTCGCGGATGCGGATTGTTACGCGCGTATGACACGCGTGCGTTTGTGCGCGCAACATCCCGGACTGGTGCTGCGTCATCACGACTTTGAAAATTTTCCCCACGGCACAACGCCGCACACCACCGCACCGCTCGACTACGCGATTGTGTTGTTGTCGATCTTGCTACGGCCATTCGCGACCGATCCGATCGATCTTGCCGGCGCGCTCGTCTCGCCGCTACTCGCGTTGATCGGCGGTTGGTTTTTGTGGTGGTGGTCGCGGGGAGTGCGACACCGATGGGCGTTACTGATTCTTTACGCGATCAGTCCGATCCTTGTTCACGCAACCGAGCTCGGTCGGCCCGATCATCAATCGCTCGTGCTCGTGCTCGTCATCGTCGCGATATGCGCTGAGTGGCGAAAGTGCAATCTCGCGAGCGCGGCGGCGTGGGTGTTGGCGATCTGGGTTTCGGCCTACGAGCCGCTGCTGCTTTTCATTTGCACAACCGTCGTGCTGCTCGCACAAGATCGACATCTACTCTTCGCGAAAGATCGACGCATCAGTTGGATTGTCTTCGCCGCCATTCTCGCAGTCGCGCTGGCCATCGAGCAACGACTTCCGTCGTTGTCGATCTTGCGCCAAAACGTGTTACAACGTAATTGGTCGCGCACAATCGGCGAGCTCTCGCCGGTAGCCCTAACGAATCCAATTTGGTTTCGCTGGTGCGGTTACCTGATCGTAATCGCGCCAATTCTCCTCTGGTTAACCTATCGACGAAAGATTCAGCCGCCGCTTTTCATCTCTGCGCTGCTGATCATCACCTTTTGCCTAACGATGTGGCAAGCGCGCTGGAGTTATTTCTTCGTGTCGATCTTTGCTTTGGCGTTACCGCAATTGCTCGCATCGATTAAATCGCGCATCGCGGTGTGGGTCGCGTTCACCTTGTCGATCATGCCGATGTTGCGCGATTGGGACGAGCGGCTTTGGCCTAACGAAAGCGAAGTTACCAAACAAATCGCACAGCGGCGCGAAGCATCCGAATTGCGCGAGTTGTCGTCGAACATGATGTCGAGCGAGAGGCATGCGTTTATGGCGCCGTGGTGGTTGTCGCCGCAGATCGCGTATTGGTCGGGTCAACCGGGGATCGCCGGAAGTTCGCACGAAAGTCTGAGCGGCATTGCCGAGAGCGCGCGATTTTTTCTGGCGAGCGACGCGGCGGGCGCGCGCGAGATGCTCGTTAGGCGGAATGTGGACTGGGTCGTGATTTACGACAGCGACCGCGTGATCGTGAATTCGGTCGCGCTGCTCGGCACCGCGTTACCGCCGCATCCGCTATGTCGATCTTTGGAACGCGCGCCATCGCAGGCGCCGCGATTCCTGACATTGGCATCACAAAATGGAACGGCGAAATTGTTCGAGGTTGCGAATAACCGGTGAAAAACTTGGGTTTCCCCTGTGAGAATCCGTTGACAGAGCGCCAGAGCATCACAATAGTGCCGGGTGTTAAAGAAGTTCATACCGCAGAAACCGATGTCATCGATTGGCGAACCGTCGCTGGCATCCAGTTCTGAGGAGACTAACCGGCCCGCCTTCAGCGAGTCACCGAAACCACCAACCGATTATCACAAGTTTATGGCTGAACATTCAGGCAAGGACATCCTTTCGAGCGATGTCGAAATCAAAGGCTCGATCAAATTCCAAAAGGAGCTGCTCATCGACGGCAAAGTCGAAGGCGAAATTAATTCCGAGGGCGTGCTGACGATCGGTGAGAACGCGGACATTCGCGGTGAGATTAAAACGAAATCCATCATCGTGTTCGGCAAAGTGCAGGGCAACATCACGGTGAACGAGCGTTGCGAGCTGAAGTCGAAGTGCACCTTGCAGGGCGATCTCAAAGCGGCGCGTCTCGTCATCGAGGAAGGCGCGACCTTCGTCGGCAAGTCGGAAGTGACCAGCGGCATGAGCGTGAAGGCGGCCACGGGCGGCAGCAGTTCGTCGTCGCGCCCGGAAGTTTCGCGCAGCAACGACGAAGCGGCCAAGCCCGCCTTCGCCCGCGCCTAACGAGAGCGATTATCGCGCGAGGCTGAAGAGTGGCCAAGCCATCGCCTCTCAAAATCAGTGCGGAATGTCCGCACTGTGGCTTTAAGCAGATGGATTACGCTGCGGCCAAGACGACGATGTGTCGTCAATGCGGCCGCAGTTTTTCGCCGGGCGTTCCGAAGGTCGTCCTAAAACTCGCGAGCAAGGAAGAGCCGGCGCCGATCGCCGCCGCGCCGACCGGACTCCGTAGTATCGGCGGCATGTGGAATCGCGGCCAGCGCATGCGTTTGGTCGCGTGCTTCGAATGCAAACGGCGTCATGAAGTCAGCGAAGCGGCAACATCGACAAATTGTCCGGGATGCAGCGCGCATATCGATCTGCGTGATTACAAAATCACGACGAGCTTCAGTCGCTCCATCCGTACCCGCGGCGATGTTCAGCTAACGAACAAGGGCGATCTCAATAGTACGAGCGTCGTTTGTCGTACCGCGATGATTGAAGGTCGGCTGCGTGGCAATTTGGAATGCGAAGAATCGGCCACGGTAAATTTCGTCGGCAAAATCCCCGGGCGACTCACGGCAAATTACGTCTGCATCGAGCGCAAAGCGGATGTGCAATGTTTTCGTCGCATGCGCGTCGGGAGTATCGATATCAAAGGCCGACTCACCGCCGAGATCATCGCCACTGGCAGCGTCAACATTCACAAGACAGGCGTGCTCGACGGAAATGTGACCGCAAAATCGATCAACATTGATCAAGGCGGATTATTTTCCGGCCAGCTCGTCATCGGCCAAGCCGCGCTCATGCAGGGCGAATTGTTGGCGAAGGCCGAAGAAAAAGCGGCGAATGCGAAAGCGGACGAGCAACCGGAATTGCCGGCCGCTTCGGCGCAACCGCTTCCCGCGACCTAACTGCGGCAAGTGAAGCGCCGGCCTCATCCGCGCAGCCCTTACGAAAAACTCGGCGGCTTTGTCCATCTGCCGCGTTTGATCGACAAGGCGAAACTGCATCGCAAAGGTTTGCTCAACGGTTACAACTACAAAACCGTCGGCTTCGACAAACATCTGCTCGCGTTTTTGAAGATCGACGGTGACGCGTTCGAAGAAGCCGCCAATCGGCTGGAGAATGACGACGCGATTTTAAAATGGGTCGAACAAAATAGTGCGAAGCATTCCCCGGATGAAATGCAGGAGTGGAACGAAGCGATGATCTCGCGTCATCCCGACACCGCGGCCAAGCGTGCGCGCTTTAATCATTTTCTGAAAGAATCCGGCGGTCAGGGCCGCAAAGACATCAAAACGTATTTCGATTTGATCGAATACGACGAAGGCCGACTCAAGTAACGCAAGATCGACAATCGCAAGATCGACAAGGTGCGCCTCGTTAGGCCGCGAAAGTCTTGTTCGCTTCTTCGAGAGTTTCCTTGCTCCCGATATCGAGCCATTTGCCGGAAATCTGAAACGTCTTTACCGGCTTGCGCGGGTAAAGCCATTGCAGAAAACGTCCGGGTTGGTCCGGATTATTTCCGGCGGCGATGTAAGTGGTGAAGAGCGACAGCAAATCGCGCGAATAATAATAGAGCGCGATGGCGGCGAGCGTCGTCTTCGGTTTCTTCGGCTTCTCTTCGAATTGCGTGATCACGCCTTCGCTGTCGGTCGTGACCGCCGCGTATTTCTTCATCTGCTCGAGGTCACCCACGTCGTAAAGCGCGACGGTCGCTTCGGTCTTGCACGCAAAATCGACAAACGCATTAAGCGGTTCGCTGAACAAATTATCGCCCGCGATCACGAGCAGATCGTCGGTTGCGATCTCCGTTTCGCGCGCGAGCACGAGATTGATGTCGCCGATCGCGCCTAACTTGTCGTCATCACTGGTCGATCCGTCATTGATCACCTTGATCTGCAAATGACGATGTCGATCTTGCGCGCGTTTGGCCCAGCTTTCGAAATCCTTGGCGAATTTCGCATTCGTAACCACGTAAACCGTTTTCAGATCGCGCACGGTCGCGAGATTATCGACCACCCAATCGATCATCGCCTTGCCGCCGACTTCGAGCAGCGGCTTCGCTTTCGTTAGGGTGAGGGGATAAAGTCGGGTCGCGTAACCGGCGGCGAGAATGAGCGCGTTCATGAGCGAGACGACTTCGTCTCACTCGCCATCATGCTTTGCAAGCGCTCTTGCAGCGCTTTGATCCGATGCGAATCGGTAATTTTTCCGCCACTTGCCGCGTCCGTCAGATAAAACGTGTCGATCGCCGCGCCGTTTTGCGTGCTGACGCGCGAGAACGCGATGGCGACACCTTCGCGTCCGAGACAAGTGAGCAAATCGAAAAGCAAACCGAGCCGGTCCGGCGTTTGCACCTGCAACAACGTGTAAGTCGGATGCGCTTTGTTATCGACCGCGATGTACGTTGGAAACTCGAGGTCTTGCGCGGGCCGCGGACGAATTTGGCTGCGCGCTTTCTCGAGCAGCGGCTGGAAGTCGAACGTTTCGTGTTCGAGCGCGCTACGCAATGTCGTCTCCACCATTTCCATGGCGCGTTTGTCGGTGACGGCGTGGCCCTTCGTGTCGCAGACATGAAAAATGTCGAACACGGTCTGGTCGCCCCTAACGAACGTGTCGACCGAGAGAATGTTGAGCGGAACCACAGCGAATGCGCCGGCGACTTTTGCGAGCAACTGATGCCGCGCCCAACTCGCCAAAGTGAAAATGGTGTGACCTTGCTCGGGGAACGGTTGCCACGAAATGGCCGGCGCGAGCGGATGCGCGCCTTGCGTGACGTTGTGGAAAAACGCCCGAAACAATTTGAGATGATCGACAATCTCGCGCGGCTCCGTCGCGCGAAAATAGCTGTCCGGCATGAAATCGAAATGCGCTTCCACTTCATCGGCGAAATCCGGTGAGAGCTGTTGCAAGATCGACATCTGCAATTTGTCGCGCTCGATTCGAAGCTGATCGTAATACGATTTTTGATCGGCGAGATATCGGCTGGCCGCGTGGAAGAGCTGCCACACGAGCGATTCCTTCCAATCCGACCACGCCGTCGCGGTCGTGCCCTGACCGTCCGCGAGCGTAAGCAACATGAGCGCATTCAAGTTGCGCTGTGTCTTCACGAGGTTGGCGAATTCAACGATTGTCTCCGGATCGTCGAGGTTTCGTTGCTGCGCCATGTTCGACAACGTCATGTGATGATCGACGAGAAGGATGAGCGATTTGCGTTGTTCGGCGTTGAGTTGCAAACGTGCGCCGACACGCTGCGCGAAGACCGCGCTGGCTTCGGAATGCGGCCGCGCGCCGACGGCTTTGCCGGTGTCGTGTAACAACAACGCGAGATAAAGCACGGCTGGATCTTCAAGTTCCTCGAACAAGTTGTGGTAGCCGATCAGCTTCGGATTTTCCGTGCGCACCAGCGCGTCGAGTTTGTCGATGCAGACGAGCGTGTGTTCGTCGGCGGTGTAGCGATGAAAGAATTCGTGTTGTACCAAACACGTGAGCTGTCCGAACTCGGGAATATAACGGCCGAGAAAATCGACGCGGTGCATCATGCGCAGAGTGCGCGCGACCCCGCCCTTGCGCGCTAAGATCGACATAAACATTTCGCGCTGGCCTTTCGCGTATTGATAAACACGCGTGACTTTGCGCAGACACCGGCTGATCAAATCTTCCAGCTCTGGGCTGAGATCGAGCGAGTGTTCCTGCGCCAGCGCGAACACGCGCATCATCTGCGTCGCGTCCTTGTCGAAGAGGTCCGGCGATTCCGGATGGAGTTGCCCATTGCGAACGAAAAACGATTCGATCCGCTTCTCTTCGGTGCGCATCAACGGCAGAAAACTAAAAAGCGATCGCGTGCGATCCGTGGCGCGGCCGGCGCGAAATTGCTCGGTGATGCGTTCGGTCACACGAAACACATTTCGGGTGTGATCGAAGTAATCGCGCATGAGCGTTTCGCTCCGCAGCTGCCCATTATGCTGTCGATACCCGAGGCGTTGCGCGATTTGCTCCTGCATGTTGAGATGCAACACGTCGGTGGCGCGGCCGGTCGCGTAATGCAGATCGTTGCGCATTCGCAAAAGAAAATCGTAGGCCGCATCAATCCGCCGCTGGTCGCTCTGGCTTAGCCAATCGCGCCCGACCAAATGCGTGGTCGTTAGGGCGCCTTCTTTGAAAAATGTCATCCAAAGCAGGTTTTGGTAATCGCGCAGACCGCCACAGCCGTTTTTCACATTCGGTTCCTGCATGTAAACGCTGTCGCCAAATTTGGTGTGACGCGACAGCTGGTCCTGCAGACGCAGCTCGACATAATCGCGCTCGTGACCGACCACGCATTTGGCCCTGAATTGTTCGCGAAAACTTTTCGCGAGCTTGTCGTCGCCCGCCAGATTACGCGATTCGAGCATCGCCGTTTTCGTGTGCATGTCGCGATTGGCCTGCGCCAGCGCCTCTTTAATGGAGCGCGTGGAGTGGCCGACCTTGAAGCCAACGTCCCAAAGCGAATATAAAATTTGCTCGACGATTTGTTCGACATACGGCGAGAGGCGTCCGGAACCGCCGTCGTGCAAAACCATCACATCGACGTCGCTGAACGGATTTAGCTCGCCGCGTCCGTAACCGCCGAGCGCGGTGAGCGCGAGCGGTTGTGCGGTTTTGTGATCGGCCGTTTGGGTGGCGGCGGAAAAAACGTGGCGCAACAAAACATCAACGAGGTGCGCGCGTCGCGCGCAGATTTCGCGGCCGCTCGCGCCGGCCTGATGTTTCAAACGCAACCGATGTTCCTCGATCTTGAGGAACTTCTTGTACTCAGCGAGCGCTTCGGTCGGACGTCGCGCGCCACTCGGCGCAAGCTGTGTTTCCGCGTGAGCGAGGACCTGGTCGTGATGAGGCCGCATCGTGATTGTCGATCTTAGCGCAATGTAAGATCGACAAGGTAAAAAGCGAGCGGCGCGATCAGAGCTCGATCGCGTATCGCTTCATCTTATTGTAGAGCGTCGGGCGCTGAATCCCGAGAATCTGCGCGGCTTTCTTTTTGTTGCCGTGCGATTGCGCCAGCGCTTGCAGGATGGTCGTGCGCTCGACATCGTCGAGTGTCGGCACGCCGCCGCCGTTGCGTTTCACCGCCGCCGCGACCGCCGCGCGTTCTGATTGCTGCAACGCCGTGGGCAATTGCACTTCGGCCGGCAGTTCCTTTATGCCGATCATATTATTGCGCGAAAGCACCACCGCATATTCGATTGCGTTCTGCAATTCGCGCACGTTTCCCGGCCAGGAATAGCTGAGCAATTTTTGGAACGCTTCCGGCGCGATTGCCGGCTCGGGTTTGGCTAACTGTTGCGCGAATTCTTTCGCGAACGCCGCAACTAAATGCGGAATAGCTGCTCTACGTTCGCGCAGCGGCGGGACTTCAATTTGAAATGTGTTGATGCGATAATACAAATCCGAGCGCAGCCTTCCGTCCGCAAGCGCTTGCGCAACCGGCCGGTTCGTCGCCGCGATCACACGAAAGTCGGCCTTCAAAGTGCGCGTGCTGCCGAGCGGCCGATACTCGCGTTCCTGGAGCACACGCAGAAAGCGCGTCTGCAAATCCACCGGCATGTCCGAAATCTCGTCGAGGAAAAGCGTGCCGCTGTTCGCTTCCGCAATCATTCCCGGAAAATCATTCACCGCGCCGGTGAACGCGCCCTTCACGTAACCAAACAGCTCGCCTTCGATCATCGTCGCCGGCAGCGCCGCGCAATTCAGTTTCACCAGCGGCTTGTCCGCGCGCCGGCTGCGATCATGAATCATGTTCGCGACCACTTCCTTGCCCACGCCGCTCTCGCCGGTGATGAGCACGTTCGCGTCCGACGGCGCCATCGCGGTCACCAGCTCGTCGATCTGCTGCATCGCTATTCTCGTGAAAATCGGCGCGTTCCGCGTCTCAGCGAGTTCGAGCCGCTTCTCCAACTCGTGCGTTTTTTCGCGCAACTCTTCCGTCTCTTCGCGCAGCTCCTGCGTCTGGCGCAGCAACGATTCCTTCTCCAGCGCTTTTTCCACGAGGCTGATCAATTCCTCCGGCGCGTAAGGTTTGCTGATGAAGTGATACGCGCCGCGTTTGATCGATTCGATCGCGTTGTTCAATGAATCGTGCGCGGTCAGGATGATGACCGGCATGCCCGCACGCTCCTGTTTGATCTGCTCGAGCATTTCCAATCCTTCCGCGTCT
>JBEEGX010000173.1:0-5059 GCA_041167105.1 Verrucomicrobiota bacterium | reverse complement strand
GCGAAATTGTTTTCGGAAGTAGCCGTATTTTTTCACGACCTCCCACAGTCCAACCACAGCGGCGTCATCGATCCAATTATTGAAACATTCGCCGGCAATCGCTTTCATCTGCGGCCCGCCGCGACCGACGAACGCAAGATCGACATCTAACTCTCGCAGCGATTGCATGAGAGCGGCGCCGTGATTGTCCGCGCTCGCTTCGCCAGCCACGAAGTAAATCGTTTTACGCACTCGCGACGATTCGTTTCGTGATTTCGACCGCGAGCTCGAGCGCCGCCGTCGCTTGCGAACCCGACACCCGCGGCTGCCGGCCGGTCGCCGCGCATTCGACGAACGACATCAACTCGCGCTTGAGCGGTTCTTCGCGCTCGATCGACACTTTGTCGCGCATGATCCGTTTGTTCACGAGTCGATAAATTTCGCCGCTCTGGTTTTGATAATCGAGCGAGAGATAAGCGTCCTCTTGAAAGACGCGAATCTTGCGCATGCGCTCGGGACTGATGCGACTCGAAGTGATGTTCGCGACGCAACCGTTCTCGAATCGAATCCGCGCATTGGCGATGTCTTCGCCTTTGCTCAACACCGGCACGCCCACCGCGTCGATGTTTTGCACGGGCGATCTAACGAGATGCAAAACGATTTCCAGATCATGAATCATGAGATCGAGCACGACGCCGATATCGGTGCTGCGTTCGGGATATGGGGAGAGCCGGTGCGCTTCGATGAAACGCGGATGCGTCAGTCGCTCTTCGAGCGCGCCGAGCACAGGATTGAAACGTTCAACATGTCCCACCTGCAAAATCAATTTGTTGGCCGCGGCGATTTCGGAAAGCTCGCTCGCCTGCCGCGTTGTTTCGGTGATCGGCTTCTCGATCAACAAATGTTTGTTCCCGCCTAACAACCGATACGCGACTTCGTAATGCGTGTTGGTCGGGGTCGCGACCGAGGCGGCGTCGATCATGCCGGCAAATTCGTCGAGCGATTTGGCCGGCGTCGCGCCGTATTTTTTGGCGATGTGACCGGCGCGCGCAAGATCGAGATCGTAAACCGCGGCGAACTGCGCGCTATCGATTTCGGAATAGATGCGGGCGTGATTACTGCCGATATGGCCGACGCCCACGACGCCGACGCGCAATTTCTCCATGTGCTTTAGCATTTTCTTTTTCGCGCCGTTACGCAATCGTTCACTTCGTGAGAAACAACAACCGTCGTGGCCGCCTGCCGGTGCAAAAGACCTACAAGCTTTTCATCGGCGGCAAATTCGTCCGCGGCGAAAATGGACGCGTGCTGCCGGCGTTAGATCGACAAGGCAATGTGCTGACGAATTTCTGCCGCGCCTCGAAGAAAGATTTTCGTGATGCCGTGGTCGCCGCGCGCAAAGCCTTCGACGGATGGTCGAAGGCGAGCGCGTATTTGCGCGGACAAATTTTATATCGCGTCGCCGAAATGCTCGAGATGCGCCGCGGCGAATTGCAGGAGGAAGTGAACCGCACGAATGGCAGCGCAAGATCGACATCTTCATCTGAAGTCACGCTCGCGGTCGATCGCCTGGTGCATTACGCGGGCTGGACCGACAAGTTCAGCCAAATCTTTGGAAGCGTGAATCCGGTCGCGAGCTCGCATTTCAATTTCACCACACCGGAACCGACGGGCGTCGTCGTGATCGTTTGTCCAGACGAACCGTCGCTCCTCGCGTTGGTCTCGTTAGTCGCGCCGGCGATTCTGAGCGGCAATACCGTCATTGTTCTTCCATCCACCACGAAGCCACTGCCCGCGCTCACGTTTTCGGAAATCATCGCGACGAGCGATTTGCCGGGCGGCGTTGTCAACGTGCTTGCGGGAGATCGTGCTGAGCTGGCGCCGCATTTCGCCACGCACATGGATGTGAATGCGATTGTCGATGCAAGCGGCGACGCAAAGATCGGCGTCGAATTGGCCACAGGCGGCGAACTGAACGTGAAGCGTTACGTGCGACGCGATCTCAAGCCTAACGATTGGCGCGGACGCGAAGCGGAAAATCCATATTGGATCCTCGATACCGTTGAGATGAAGACGGCGTGGCATCCGATTGGATTGTAAGCGACGTGCGACGCGCGCTTGTCATCGTTCTCGACAGCGTTGGCATCGGACACGCGCCGGACGCGACAGAATACGGCGACGAAGGCGCGAACACGCTCGGGCATATTCTCGAACGCGTTCCCGATTTGCCGTTGCCGAATCTTGTGCGCCTCGGCTTGAATGAAGTTGTCGATCTTACGAACGCGCAAGATCGACAATCGTATCTCGCCAGTTACGGCAGAATGCAGGAGCGCTCAGCCGGCAAAGATACGACCACCGGTCATTGGGAAATCGCGGGCGTGATCATCGAAGAACCGTTCGCGACGTTCGGAAAATTTCCGGGCGGCCTCGTGCGCGCGATTGAGCGCGACGCGAATACGAAATTCATCGGGAACTACGCGTGCAGCGGCACGACGATTCTGGACGAGTTCGGCGCCGAACATGTGCGCACCGGAGATCCGATTCTCTACACCTCGGCCGACTCGGTCCTCCAAATCGCCGCGCATGAAGACATCGTTCCGCTGGAAAAGTTGTACGAGATTTGCCGCATCGCGCGCAAACATGCGGACAGTTATCGGATCGGGCGCGTGATTGCGCGGCCGTTTGTCGGGAAAGAAAAATTCACGCGCACGGCGAATCGCCACGATTTCTCGATGAAGCCGCCGCGCACGATCTTGAATGCAATTGTCGATCTTGCATTGCCCGTCATCGGCGTCGGAAAGATCAGCGACATCTTCGCCGGCGAAGGAATAACCGAATCGCACCCAACAAAATCGAATGCCGACGGCATGCAGAAGATCGATGAGCTTTGGTCGAAGAAGCGCGACGGTTTAATTTTCATCAACCTCGTCGATTTCGACATGGTGTTCGGTCATCGACGCGATGCGGCCGGTTATGCGAATGCGCTCGCCGAATTTGATGATTGGCTCGGCCGCTTTATCGACAAGATCGACAAGGACGATCTCGTGATCATCACCGCCGATCACGGGAACGATCCGACATTTCGCGGGACCGATCATACGCGCGAGCAGGTCCCGTTGTTCGTGATGCATCGCGGCGAATCGCGCGATCTCGGGACAAGATCGACATATGCCGATGTGGCCGCTTCATTAGCAGAATTTTTCGAAATGCCGGAGCCGTGGCCGACAGGTTGCTCGTTTCTATCGACATGCACGTCCCGAGTTTGATCGAAAAAAAGCGCGACGGCGGGAAGCTGACCGCGGAAGAAATCAAGGCGCTGGTGGAGGGATTCACCGACGGGGTGATTCCGGATTATCAAATGAGCGCGTGGGCGATGGCGGTGTTCTTTCGCGGCATGAACGCGATGGAGACGAAGCATCTGACCGAGGCGATGATGAACAGCGGCCGCGTGCTGAAGTATCCGAAAGATTCGCCGGCGAAGATCGACAAACACTCGACCGGCGGCGTCGGCGACAAGGTATCGTTAGTCCTGGCGCCGTTGCTCGCGTGCGACGACGTGTGGGTGCCGATGATTTCGGGACGCGGACTCGGCATTACCGGCGGCACGCTCGACAAACTCGAAAGCATTCCGGGATTCAATGTGAATCTCGACGACAAACGCGCGCTCAAGCAGCTCGAGAGAATCGGCGTGTTCATGATCGGGCAGACGGCCGATATTTGTCCGGCGGACAAAAAACTTTACGCCTTGCGCGATGTCACGGGCACGGTGCCGTCGCAAGCGCTCATCGTCGCAAGCATCATGTCGAAAAAGCTGGCGGAAAATCTCGACCGGCTCGTGCTCGATGTGAAATTCGGCGGCGGCGCGTTCATGAAAACGCAAAAGGAAGCGCAGCAGATCGCGGAGGCGATGACGGAAGTGGGCGAAGGCATGGGCGTGAAGATGTCGCATCTGCTTTCGCCGATGGACGAGCCGTTAGGGCGAAATGTCGGGAACGCGCTCGAAATCGCGGAAGCGGTCGAGGCCTTGCAGGGCCGTGGACCGAACGACCTGATAAAGTTGATTGTCGATCTTGCGGAGAAAGTTTCGAAGACCCCGCGCAAGAAATTGGAGGCGCGACTGAAGGACGGCAGCGCGTGGAAGAAATTTATCTCGATGGTTTATGCGCAGGATGGCGATGCCACGACGCTGGAGAAAATTCTCGAGGAGCATCCCGCGCCGATCGTCGAGCCGATCAAGGCGAAGAAGAGCGGCCAGGTGAAGAAGATGGATGCGGAAGCGATCGGGCGCGCGTCGGTCTTGTTAGGCGGCGGGCGACAAACGTCGGAAGATCAAATCGATTTCGCCGTCGGTATGTCGGCGATCAAGAAAATTGGAGAAGATGTCGATCTTGGCGAGCCGGTGATGTTCGTGCACGCGCGCACGCAAAATTCGCTCGATTCCGTGCTGCCGATGTTGCAGAAAGCGGTCGCGATTGGATGAACGGACTTTTTGCGCTCATCATTTTCGCGCAATCCCCTGCTCCGGTTGATCAACTCATCCCGTGGCTGCTCGACGAAGATCGACAACTACGCGGGATTCCATTTAGCGAAGTGATTCACGACGCGACGGGCAAGCGAGTGCTCGCGGTTGATCGCAAAAGTGAAGTCGATCAGCGTGTGATTAAGGCAATCGGCGCGGCCTGCGATGAAACGATGAAGCGGTTGAACGCGCGGGATTCGGCGATTCAAAAAGTTGGACGCATCAATGAGGCGAGCAGCTATTTCGAAGAGGTGTTGCGCGATTTGTTGAATGCGACGCCGGGATTGAACTGCGATTTTCCGCGCACGGCCGATGACAAAGCGCAGCGCTCCGGGTATCCCGACTTGCGGATTGTCGATCTTGCGAGCAAGCGCGTCTTTTATGTGGACCCGAAACTTTACGCGGCAGGAAGTCGCGACAGTTCGTTTCGCACATTTTACTTCGAGCCAAAGATCGCGACGAACAAGGTGCGCGACGACGCGGTGCATTTCGTGGTGGGATTCGAACATGAGCCGCGCGAGAAAGATGGCGGCGGCTGGAAATTCACGCGCTGGGACATTG
>JBEEGX010000172.1:0-4966 GCA_041167105.1 Verrucomicrobiota bacterium | reverse complement strand
GCCGCGTTTCCCGAGCTCGGTCAGGCTTGCGCTGTGTTTCATCACCCGATCGGCCACGCCGAGACCGCGCGCTTCGCGAATCAAGACGCGGCCGAGTTCGTCGATCAGTTTCCGCTTCTCCGTTTCGACAATCAGAAAACCGTCCGCCACGAGTCCGCCGAACATGAGGGCCTTTTGTTCGCGCTTGCCCGCGTGCGGCGGTGGAAGCTTGCGCCACAGTTTGTCGAACGGCAGCGGCTTAAGGAGATCGAGCTGATCGAAGATCTTGGAAATGGACGGCGCGGTGTACGCGTTGACGCCCAACTCTTCGCGCTCGTACTTCGTTTCCGTCATCGGTTCCTCCTGCGCGCGCAAGATCGACAAGGACAAGATCGACATCGTAATTACGAGGCTGCGTCGAGGGAGGAATGGCATTTTTGATTTGACGGCCACGGCGGAAGCGGCAAGATGTCCGCCTCGCTGCCTGAAGACATGGTGGCTTATAGACGCCTTATGCAAGGAAGCCTCGGTTACATCATCTGGACGGTTTGTTACCTGAGTGTGCTCTTCGGTCTTTCCGCCTACGGAGTCCATCGCTACTTCATCATCTATCTGTTTTTGAAGAATCGGAAGCGCGAACCCGTTCCGGCCAGCCATTTCCAGGACTTGCCGCGGGTAACCGTGCAATTACCGATTTTCAATGAAATCTACGTGGTCGAGCGGCTCTTGCGTTCGGTGAGCGAGCTCGACTATCCGCGCGACAAACTACAAATCCAAGTGCTCGACGATTCGACCGACGACACCCGCGATGTCACCGCCGCCTGCGCCGAGGAACTCCGACGCCGTGGGTACGATGTCGATCTTATCCATCGCGTCGATCGCACCGGTTTCAAAGCGGGCGCTTTGGCGGAAGGTCTCGAAAGCGCGACCGGCGAATTCCTCTGCATCCTCGACGCCGATTTCGTCGCCGGTCCCGAGCTGCTCAAACGTACCATCCATTTCTTCACCGACCCGAAAGTCGGAATGATCCAGACGCGCTGGGGACATTTGAATCGCGGCTATTCTTTGCTTACGCGGGTGCAGGCGATGTTTCTCGATGGACACCTGCTGCTCGAGCAAACCGCCCGCAGCCGCAGCGGTCGCTTCTTTAATTTCAACGGCACCGCCGGACTCTGGCGAAAGACCTGCATCAAAGATGCGGGCGGCTGGCAGCACGACACGCTCACGGAAGATCTCGATCTTAGCTATCGCGCGCAGCTCGTCGGCTGGAAATTTGTTTTCCTTTCCGACGTGGTGACGCCGGCGGAATTGCCGGTCGACATGAACGGCTTCAAGTCGCAGCAGCATCGCTGGACCAAAGGCTCGATCCAAACTTGCAAGAAATTGCTGCCGCAAATTTGGCGCAGCAAATTGCCCATGCCGATCAAGATCGAAGCGACCGGCCATCTCGTTTCCAATTTTGCGTATCTGCTCCTCGCGTGTCTGTGTGTGCTGCTGCATCCGTCCACCGGCGGGCCGCAGGCCGGTTGGGTCCGCACGTTCTTGATCGATGTCCCGATTTTCCTGACCGCGTCCGTCTCGGTCGCGGTCTTCTACATTTGCGCGCAACGCGAACTCAATCGCCGCACGTGGATGCGAGAGATGTTGCTCCTGCCATGCCTGCTCGCACTCGGCGTTGGATTGTCGATCAATAACGCGCGCGCCGTGCTCGAGGCGGTCTTTAATCACAAATCCGATTTCGCGCGCACGCCCAAGTACGGGATCGAGCGCAAATCGCAGTCATGGCGCAGTTGCCGTTACATGCCGATCAAATCGATGCTGCCGATCGCCGAATTCGCCTTCGCGATTTATTTTACCTACTTCGTCTGGTTCGCCATCTCCCACGGGCAATTCCTGTCGGTACCGTTTCTGCTCATGTTCCAAGGCGGCTTTTTGTATGTTGCGCTTTGCTCGCTCACATCGTGGTTGCCGAAGTTCAACTTCGGCACGTCGCGCGCGGCCGCCGAAGCAATTCCCGCGTGACAATGGCGAAATTCTGAGTATTCAGTCGCGCATGTTTCGTCCCCTCACGACGTGCGCTCTGGCCATTTTACTCGCGGCCTCGGTTCACGCCGCCAAGGTCAACGCAAGATCGACAATCGCTCCTGACCCGAGCACGCCCGCGCTGCCATTGCCGACCTCGCGCATCATTATCAGCATCAAAGACCAGAAGCTTCTACTCCTGCAAAACGAAAACAAGATCGCGACGTATCCCGTTTCGACTTCGAAATACGGCCTCGGAGATTTTTGGGGCCGCATGACCACCCCGTTAGGCTATATGCAGGTCGCGCAGAAAATCGGAGACGGCGCGCCCATTGGCGGCGTGTTTCACAATCGCCGTTTCACCGGTGAAGTGCTTCCGCCGAATGCGCCCGGACGCGATCCGATCACGACGCGCATCATCTGGTTGCGCGGACTGGAAGCGCAAAACGCGCACGCGTTCAACCGTTGCATTTACATTCACGGGACTAACGAGGAGCGATACGTCGGCAAACCCGCAAGTTTCGGCTGCATTCGCATGAAGGCGAAAGATGTCGCTGCACTTTACAGGCAGCTTCCGCTCGGCACGCTCGTGCAGATCGTGCCCGATCGTTTGCCGGGCAAAGTCAAAGCGCCCGAAGCCGAAGCGTTTTCGCCGGCGAGCAATTCCGCGCCGGTGCTCAAAGGCGGCACGCGTGTCCTTCCCAGTACTGGCGGCGGTCGCGGCGCCTAACGGCGACGCCGTTGTCGATCTTGCAAGATCGACATGTTGACAATCGCGGTCTCCGCCGCGAATCTGCACGCCCGCAAAAAATTGAGCAATGGCTAACACGAAATCCGCCGCCAAACGCGCCCGTCAAACGCTGCGAAGCACGCAGCGCAATCGCAGCATCATCACGCGTCTGCGCACGATGCAGCGCAAAGTCGGCGCCGCCGCCGAGGCGACCAACGTGCGCGAATTAATTTCCGCGATCGACAAGGCAGTGAAGCGCGGAACCATTCACCGCAACGCGGCCAATCGCCGCAAGGTGCGTCTCAATCGCCTGCTCGTTGCAAAAAAGTAAGATCGACATCGCAGAAGATCGACATCTTCTCTTTGCATCTGCTGCGCTCTGGTTAGATTCGAGACGATGATTCCAGCATTCATTCTCGTGCTGCTCGCCGTCGCCTATCGCATCGCGACAGGATTACTCATTCAGTCGGGCGCGACCTGGCTCTCAAACTTCGCCCCGCTCGCCGCCATCGCGCTTTGCAGCGCCGCGTATTTTCCGATGCGTTACAAATTTACCGTCCCGCTCATCGCGCTGTTCATTTCCGATTTCGTTTTGAATTGGCACTACAACGCCTCGTGGTTCGACTCCTTGATTCTCTGCCGCTATCTCACGCTCGGATTAATCGGGGTCATCGGCTGGAGCTTGCAAAATCGCGCTTCGCTCAAAACCATGCTGCCCGCGTCCATTCTTGGATCGACAATTTTCTATGTCGTGACCTGTGTGTTCGGATGGTTGACCGACGTCGGTTACGCCAAAAACTTCGCCGGCTTGATTCAGTCGCTCACTGTCGGCCTAACAAGTTATAGCGGCACGCCGAGTTGGATGTTCTATCGAAACTCGCTTGTGAGCGATCTCGTCTTCACTTTCGTTTTCGTTCTCGCCGTTCAATTCAGCCGCCGCGCTGAATTCGCGCCTGCCAAATCCGCGCTGCCGCGTCCGGCCTAAACTCCGATGCAGCCGGCGGAGCGCGACGAAGTCGAAATGCTCTCGCTGATGTTGCTCATCCGGCGTTTCGAAGAACGCGCGAGTCAGCAATATCAGTCGCAGAAAATCGGCGGCTTCTGCCATCTCTACATCGGGCAGGAAGCGGTCGTTGTCGGCGCGGTCGCGGGCGTGCGCGACGACGATTACATCATCACCGCGTATCGCGATCACGCACATGCGCTCGCGCGCGGAACGAGCCCGAATGCGTGCATGGCGGAATTATTCGGCAAGGAAACCGGCTGCTCGAAAGGCCTCGGTGGCTCGATGCATTACTTCGACAAGTCGCGCCACATGTACGGCGGTCACGCCATTGTCGGTGCGCATGTGCCGCTGGCCTGCGGGCTGGCGTTCGCGTGCAAGTATCGAAAGGAAGATCGCGTCACGCTTTGCTTTTTCGGCGACGGCGCGATTAATCAGGGCGCATTTCATGAAGCGCTCAATCTCGCCGCGCTCTACAAACTCCCGGTCGTATTCATCTGCGAAAACAATCTGTTCGCCATGGGCACGTCGGTGAAAAGATCGACATCGTTAAAGCAGATCGTCGATCGCGCTGAGGGTTACGATATTCCGGGCGAAATCGTGGACGGCATGAACTTTCGCGAAGTGCGCGACAAAATTAAGGAAGTCGTCGGTTCGATTCGCAAGGAACCGCATCCCGCGTTCCTCGAAGTGCGCACGTATCGCTATCGCGGACATTCCATGTCGGATCCGGCGAGTTATCGCACGAAAGATGAGCTCGAAAAATATCGGCTCGACGATCCGATCATCCGTTTGCGCGCGCAGCTCACGCGCGAAGGCAAATTGACGAACGAACAATTCGACAAGATCGACAAGAAGGCCAAGCAAACCGCGAATGACAGTGTGAAGTTTGCCGAAGAAAGTCCGGAGCCGCCGCTCGAGAAACTTTACGATTACACTTACGCCCCATGACCATGCGGGAAATCACATATCGGCAAGCGTTGAACGAAGCGCTCGCGGAAGAACTCGAGCGCGACCCGAATGTTTTCCTGATGGGCGAAGAAGTGGCCGAATACAACGGCGCTTACAAAGTGAGCCAGGGTTTACTCGAGCGTTTCGGACCGATGCGCGTGATCGATACGCCGATCAGCGAAAACGGATTTGCCGGTCTCGGCGTCGGCGCGGCCATGGTCGGTCTGCGACCGATCATCGAGTTCATGACGTTCAGCTTTTCGTTAGTCGCATTCGACCAG
>JBEEGX010000171.1:0-10177 GCA_041167105.1 Verrucomicrobiota bacterium | reverse complement strand
GTTAGGCGACTTGGCACAATCTTCTTTCCGCTTCGGAACCCAGACGCGACCGTCGTTGCGGAGTGACTCCGACATGAGCGTGAGCTTCGATTGGTAATCGCCGCTTTGCGGAATGCAGGTCGGATGAATTTGGGTGAAGCAGGGATTGGCGAAGAGTGCGCCTTTTTTATAAGCGCGGTGCGTCGCCGTGACATTGCAGCCGCGCGCGTTGGTCGAAAGATAAAATGCGTTTCCATATCCGCCCGTCGCGAGCACAACCGCGTCGCCGGAGTAGATGTCGATCTTTCCCGTTTTCAGGTCGCGCGTGATGATTCCTTTGGCATGTCCATCGACGATGACGAGATCGAGCATCTCGGTTTGCGGAAACATCTGCACGTTGCCCGCGGCCATCTGTCGGCACAGCGCCTGATAACAGCCTAACAACAACTGCTGACCGGTTTGTCCACGCGCGTAGAACGTGCGCGAGACTTGCGCGCCGCCGAAGGAACGATTTGCAAGATAGCCGCTGTATTCGCGTGCGAACGGCACGCCTTGCGCAACGCATTGGTCGATGATGTTGACGCTGACTTCAGCCAACCGATAAACGTTCGCTTCGCGCGAACGGAAATCCCCGCCTTTGATCGTGTCGTAAAACAATCGATAGATGCTGTCGCCGTCGTTCTGATAATTTTTCGCGGCATTGATTCCGCCTTGCGCGGCGATGGAGTGGGCGCGGCGCGGCGAATCCTGGTAGCAAAAACATTTCACGCGGTAACCGAGCTCGCCGAGCGTCGCGGCGGCCGAACCGCCGGCCAATCCCGAGCCGACAATGATGATGTCGAACTTGCGCCGATTATTCGGATTGATCAGACGCGAATGATCTTTGTGTCGCGTCCATTTGTCGGCGAGCGGTCCGTCCGGAACTTTCGCGTCGAGATTACCGATCATTGCGCAGGCCTAACGACGCCGAGGAGAACGGCGATGGGAATTGAGGTGTAACCGATGAATAACAACCATGCGAACACACGCGCGCCGGTCGCGAGTCGCGGCGTCAGCTTTTTGTTATTCAGGCCTAACGATTGGAAAAAACTCGATGCGCCGTGCGTGAGATGAAGCGTGAGCAGGAACAATCCGAGGACGTAAAAGCCGGAGACGAGATAGCTCTGAAATCCGTAGACCATCATCGAGTAAACGTCGTGATGGCCGAACGCGTCGAGATGGAGTTGATCGAAGCGCGGATCGGTTCTGCGGAAAGTAAAATGGAGCAGGTGATAAATGACGAAGGCGAGCACGATCAATCCGCTCATGACCATGTGGCGCGATGCGAACGTCGCCTTCACATGTTCCTTGTCGATGTACGCTTCGGGCCGGGCGCGTTTGTTTTCGATCGCGAGCTGGATGGTGAAGTAGATGTGCAGAATCACCGCGACAATCAGCACGATGCGCGTGGGCCAGAGCAAAATACCGAGGTCGCGCAGATGTTGCGCGTAGCTGTTGACCCAATCAGGCCCGAGAAAAATTTGCAGATTGCCTAACAGATGGCCGATGACGAACAGCATCAGGATCACGCCGGTGATGGCGACGATCATTTTCCGGCCGATGGATGAATGTAGGAATGCGGAGATGAAGCCGCGGTGTGGAATTGTGATTTGAATCTGGGCTTGCGACGCCGATTTCGGCTCGGACTTTTCGTCAGTGATCACCTTTATCGTTGTAGCGGCGGTCTATGACCGTCGCAAACTTTGTTCTGGAAAACGGCGACGCTCATAGAGCGCCGCTACAGACTTCCGGGTTTGACCGCCGGAATGCGCGCAAGATCGACAGGCAACTTGTCCGGCTCAAACGTCTCCATCTTCATTTCCACGAGGCTGACGAACGGGCAACCAAAGTCCGGTTTTTCCGCAGCGCTGCGATCGACGATAACACCGACTGCGGCAACGACTCCGCCATTTGCGTGAACGATGTCGATGGTTTCCTGAACCCGGCCACCGCGCGTAACGACGTCTTCCGCGACGATGAAGCGCTCGCCCTTGTCGATCTTAAATCCGCGGCGCAATGCGAGTTTGCCATTTTCCTTTTCGACAAAGATGTGGCGTTTGCCTAACGATCGCGCGACTTCCTGACCGACGATGATTCCACCAAGAGCGGGCGAGATGACGGCGTCGCAATTGAAGTCGCGCAATTTGTCCGCGAGCATTCGGCAAACGCGCTCGGCGACATCGGTGTATTGAAGAAGAATCGCGCCCTGAAAATATTGGCGGCTGTGCAACCCGGAGCGCAGGACGAAATGTCCATCGAGCAGCGCGCCGGTTTTCCGAAAGAGCGCGAGAAGATCTTCGCTCATCGATTTCTTCTGTAGCGGCGCTCTGTGAGCGTCGCAAACTTTTTGGGATTCGAGCGACGGTCATAGACCGCCGCTACAGAAGAGAAGATGTCGATCTTAGCCAGACGTGTCGGCTGCGACTCCGCCACCATTGCCATTGGCGACGGCGATGACTTCGATTTCTACGCGCGCGCCTTTCGGCAAGCCCGCGACTTGCACGGTCGAACGAGCCGGCGGCTGTTGTTTAAAATAGGAGCCGTAGATTTCGTTGACCGTTTGGAAATCAGCGAGGTCCATCAAGAAAATTGTCGTCTTCACGATATTGTCCATCGTTAGGCCTTCCGCTTTCAGAACGGCAGTGATGTTTTCCATGACGCGGCGCGTTTGCACATCGACGCCGCCAGAAACGATCTGACCGCTCTTCGGATCAAGCGGGACTTGACCGGCGCAGTAGATTGTCGATCCAACGCGCACGGCCTGCGAGTACGGGCCGAGTGCGGCGGGCGCGTCGCTCGTGGAGATGATTTTCTTCATGCGGCGATGTTAGCCGGAAAAGGAACTCGCACAACGGGCACAAAGGCCACAAAGGTCACGATGTCGATCTTGCATTAGCATTCCTTCGTGTCCGTTGTGTCCTTCGTGTCCGTGGTGTGAGCAAATGACAAACGAGGAATCTCGCGGATATTAACGGCTCACATGGTTAGCTGGATTTTAAAGAAAATACTCGGCTCGAAAAATCAGCGCGAGGTCAAGCGGATGCGTCCGATGGTTGCGCGGATCAATGAGATCGAGGCGCAATTGCAAAACGTTTCCGATGACGAATTGCGCGCAAAAACGGCGACGTGGCAGGCGGAGTTGAAGGCGCTCAATTCGACCGAGGAGCAATGGAAACGGCTCGATGAGATTTTGCCGGAAGCGTTCGCGGTGGTGAAAAACGCGGCGCGGCGATTGAAAGATCGACATGAAACTTTCAGCGTGTGCGATCAACCGATGTCGTGGGACATGGTGCACTTCGATGTGCAGCTCATCGGCGGGATGGTGTTGCATCGCGGGCGGATCGCGGAGATGGCGACGGGCGAAGGCAAGACTTTAGTCGCGACGTTGCCGTTGTATTTAAATGCGCTCACCGGACGCGGCGCACATCTCGTGACGGTGAATGATTATCTGGCGCAACGCGACGCCGAATGGATGGGGCAGCTCTACAGATTTCTTGGCCTAACGGTCGGCTGCATTCAGCACGAGCAGACGCCGGAGGTGAAACGGCAGCAATACGCTTGCGACATTACTTACGGAACGAATTCGGAATTCGGTTTCGATTATCTCCGCGACAACGGCATGGCAACGACGCGCGAGCAACGCGTGCAACGCGGTTATCACTACGCGATTGTCGATGAAGTCGATTCGATCCTGATCGATGAAGCGCGGACGCCGTTAATCATTAGCGGGCCGGCCACGATTTCGACGCATCAATACGACAAGTGGAAACCGCTGGTGGAGCAGGTCGTGCGCAAACAGAACATGCTTTGCAATCGACTGGCGAGCGAGGCGAAGGAAGCGTTCGACAAAGGCGAGATGGAAGAAGGCGGGCTGCTCATGTTCAAGGTCAAGCTCGGTCAGCCGCGCAACAAACAACTGTTGCGCATGATGGAAGATCCGGAGAAACGGCGTTGCATCGATAAAGCGGAATTGTCGTTTTATACCGACTCCCAGAAGGAGGCGCTCTTCCAACTTAAGGAGGAAATGTTCTTCACCATCGACGAAAAATCGCACGAAGCGGATTTGTCGGAGCAGGGGAGATTGTTCATGAACCCCGACGATCCGAACGCGTTTGTGCTGCCGGATTTGATCAGCGCGTTTGCGGAGATAGATGTCGATCCTGATTTATCCGACGAAGAAAAGGAGAAGCGCAAAACGGAAATTCAGCAGAACTGCGACACGCAGGCCGAGCGCATTCACAACATCTCACAGCTGCTGCGCGCGTATTGTTTGTTCGAGAAAGACGTGCAGTACGTGCTCGAGGAGAACAAGGTCGTCATCGTCGACGAATACACCGGGCGCAAAATGCCGGGGCGGCGTTGGAGCGACGGATTGCACCAGGCGGTCGAAGCGAAAGAAGGCGTGCAGATCGATCGCGAGACGCAAACGCTGGCCACGATCACGATTCAAAATTATTTCCGGCTCTATCAAAAACTCGCCGGGATGACCGGCACCGCCGAGACGGAAGCGAATGAGTTCCACGACATTTACAAACTCGACGTCACGGTGATTCCGACGAACAAGCCGGTCGCGCGCAAGGACGGGAACGATCACATCTACAAAACGCGTCGCGAAAAATACAACGCGGTCATCAACGACATTCGCGATCACCACGCAAAACAGCAGCCGGTGCTCGTGGGCAGCGTGAGCGTGGAAGCGAGCGAATTGCTCTCGCGCATGCTCAAGCGCGAAAAGATTCCGCACAATGTTCTGAACGCGAAATATCACATGCAGGAAGCGGAGATCGTCGCGCGCGCCGGGCAGGCGGGCACGGTCACGATCTCGACCAACATGGCCGGCCGCGGCACCGATATTAAACTTGGCGAAGGCGTGCGCGAGCTCGGCGGACTTTACGTTGTCGGCACCGAGCGCCACGAAGCGCGAAGAATAGATCGACAACTACGCGGACGTTGCGCGCGCCAGGGCGATCCGGGCAGTTCTCGATTCTACGTCAGCTTCGAAGACGATCTCATGCGCAATTTCGGCGCCGCCGATCGCATGACGAAAATCATGGAGCGCTTCGGTTTGGAAGAAGGCCAGGAGCTGGAGCATCCGTGGCTGAACAAATCGGTCGAGACCGCCCAGAAGCGCGTCGAGCAGCGCAATTATCTCATTCGCAAACGCACGCTCGATTACGACGACGTCATGAACATGCAGCGCGAAGTCGTTTACACCTGGCGCAATGACGTGATCGACACCGAAGATCCGCGCGCGGAAATTTACGAAGTCATCGACGAAGCGATCCCGAACAAGGTGAAGGAACATGTCGATCTTACCGAGCCTAACTACAGCGGCCTCATGAACTGGGTGAACACGACGTTCCCGCTCGGCCTAACGAGAGACAAAGCGCAATTCGAAACGCGCGATGTTGAAGCGAACGCCAAGTTCTTGATCGAGAAAGTGAAAGACGCTTACGAGAGAAAATCGTCGCACGAAGAACCGACCGCGGTGAAAAGCCTCGAGCGTTACATCATTCTCAACGCCATCGATCGTCTCTGGCAGGAACACTTGTATGCGATGGACGCGTTGCGTGAAGCCATCGGTCTGCGCGGTTACGCCCAGAAAGATCCGCTCATCGAATACAAAACCGAAGCCTACGACATGTTCGTCGAGCTGATGTCGAACATTAAGAACGAAGTGCTGCACAATCTTTTCCGCAGCACCTCGAACTTGCAGGCGTTCGAAAATTTCCTCGCCAGCCTTCCTCAATTTCTCCAGCGCGAACAAGCGCCCGCGCCGCAAGCGCCGACCGGACCGCAACGCGTTTTGCGTCAGCAACCAGCGATGGCGGGCGTCGGCGGCAATGGTGAGAACGAAGGCGAAGTCACGATCGATCTACCGGTCAAGCGATCGATCCCGAAAGTCGGGCGGAACGAGCCGTGTCCGTGCGGCAGCGGAAAAAAATACAAGAACTGCTGCGGCCGCACGGCATAAGATCGACATCGTCCTTTACGGCGCGGTCGCGAGTTGTTATACCGCAGGCGTGTTTCGGCAAGTTGCGTCGGTTTCGTTAGGCCTGCTTTTTCTCACAAGCGCGTTCGCGCAAATCTTCGACGTCCAACTGCGCGGCACCTGGTTCAAACGCGCGGACACTTGGTGCGTGCGCATCGATGTGCCGACGCCGCCCGGCGCACAGGTTTCCACAAGACGGATGGAAATCGAAGCGACCGACGCACGCACGCACGAGTCGCTTCACTTCGACGTTGAAGCGCGCGGAACGCGGCGTCGCGGAAATGTTATTGAGCTGCGTTTTGCGGTCGATCATCCGCGACACCTTTCGCTCGTTGTGCGCGGGCTCGACATTCGCGATGAGTCCGGGCGCGCGCTGTTGTATACGCAAATGTTGAATGTCGCAGCGCCGCCGGCGATGGCGGACGAACATCCGCATCTGGGAGCGGGCGCGCGAGCAGGTCTCGCCGGACCTGCCGGTGGAGGCGCGCCACCGGAACCGCCGCTTACGCCCGGACAGGGTGCACCGGCGCCGGAGCCGCTGAACGCGCCGCTGGTGGGATCGCAACCCGAAGACGCGCTGGATTTGCCGGCTGAAGCACCTGCGTCGCGGAAGAAGGGCAAACGCAAGATCGACATCCCGCAATTTCCGTTTCCGCCGCCGCGCGCATCGGTTTTCCAAAAGATCCCGCGCGAATTCTTCGTCGCAAAAAATGCAACTCCGCGCTTGAGAGATGTTGAGGCGACATTGACCGCGGCGTTCGAGCGTTGCGGTTACGGCGACAAAAGTTTCTACGCGGTGCCGGACGGTTTCGCGATGGCCTCTCGACTCGAACAGATGAATGCCGACGGCACTCCCGGCCCGGAACGTTGGTCGCTGGAAGTTAATCCGATGCGAAAATTTGCGGTGCGCGATTATTTGCAAGCGCTTTTCCACGCGCGGCCGGGGCACTATCGCGTCGTCGTTTTCATGGTGACGAATCATCCGTTCAAACAAAAAGACGCGAAGGTCAATTCGGACGAGGCCGGCGCGTGGGTGCGAGAAGGATTAAACGAATTGCCGAGCGAAATCGGCGACCGCGATTTCACCGACGATTACGCGTGCACCGCCTTGATTTACGAATTCAAACGCGTGGGCAACGGCGCCGCCACCTTTGTTGAGCCGAGCGAGCTTAGCGCGCACGATCATCTCGACCGCAGCGGGTTGCTCTCCGCGATGCAAGGTCACGGACGATGAAAATTCGAAAACGTAAACCGCACAAAGCGCCTAACGAAGAGGCGCGTATCGATCTCGATAGCGCGCGCAACCGTCTCCTGGTCACGTGGCTCAGCGGCGCGTTCGCCGTTCTCATTCTCGTTGTCATCCAATCGATTATTGGGCGCTTCGAAGGTTTCGCGCAGGAATTTTGGGGTTGGTTTACGCCGACAATTTTTCCCACGCTCGGGTTGATGCTTGGCGTGATCGGTAGCACTGCGTCCGAAGACGACGAAGGCCGGACCGTGAAAAAGTTTTTCTTTCTCGCGGCGGTGTTGCTCTCGATCGGTTACCTCATTCTCCTGCTGCTCACGCTGCTGCTCGAGCCGCTCGCCGGCACGCACGACATGAAATATTACAACCTGGCGAACTACTGGCTCGCGCCGATCCAGGCGCTGGTCGTTGCCGCGGTCGGCGCGCTCTTCAACTCGCGCAAGAAGACTCGTTAGCGCAATTCGTAGGTCGTGATCTCGATCTTGTGACCGTCGGGATCGCGGAAGTAAATCGAGTGCGAAACTTCGTGGTCTTCGAAACCGAATTCGATTTCGCGCTGTTTTAATTCCGTCTGTGCGGCGAGAAAATTTTTCCGGTCCGTGCGCATGGCGAAGTGGAGCACGCGCGCGCCGCCCGCAGATGAAGATGTCGATCTTGCACTATCGCGAATCGGAAAGAGGGCGATGGCGGCGTCGCCTTTGCCGACGAACACCGGAACGCCATTCCACATCCCTTCGTGCTGGCGTTTGAATCCGAGCACATCGCAATACCAATCCGCCGACTTCTCCACGTCGCTCACCGACAACGCGACATGATCGAGTGCTTCGATTTCAAACATCGCCGCATTGTCGCATCTACTTTGCCCTTGCAAAAGTGCCGAGGTGCTTTTGCGTATCTGCCCATGCGAAAAAGAATCGCTACGCTCTTGTCGATCTTGCTCATTGTCGATCTTGCCCACGCGCAAACGATTGACGTTTCGCAGAAGAAATCTTCGCTGCCTATGTATCGGCCGGCCTTGCTCGGCGCCGGCCCGGACGCGCTCATCAATCGCATCGACACAAAAATGCTCGTGGCGAAAGGCCAGAAAGATGCCGCCGTCATGTTCAATTGCTCGGTGTTGAAGACCGGCGAAATCGGCTGGAGCACGACATATCGCGGCACGGCCGATTCGAAATTGCTCGACCAGGAAGTGTTTGCGCGTTTGCGCGAAACGAAATTCGTCCCCGCGATTTACAATCACATCGCGGTCGACGCGATTTACTACGGCACCGTCACCTTCGCCATTGTCGATGGAAAACCGCGCCTGCGTATTTTTTCGAATCAGGAAACCGAAGAATTGAAAAAGGAAAACGACTTCATCGGCCCGCAGCCGTTTTTCGGATTGGAATCGAAGTTCACCGGCTTCCACTATCCTAGCGCCGATATACCGGTAATGGTGAAGGGATCGGTCGAAGTGAAATTAAAGATCGACGAAAAGGGTAACCTCCAGGACATCAGCGTGCTCACGGAAGAGCCGCCGTTTATCGGACTCGGTGACGCCGCGCTCACGGATCTGCGCCTCGCCAGATTCATTCCCGCCTTTCGCAACGGCAAACCGGTCGCCTGCGAAGTGACCCTCCCCGTTTTCTACGTTCCAAAAGCCTGACGCGTGGCGGTGATGCTTCGCCGCAAATTTTTCACGCGCGATCCGCTCACGTGCGCGCGCGAATTGATCGGCACCGAATTAATCTGGGGCAAATGCGCGGGCATCGTGGTGGAAGTTGAAGCGTATGCGGCCATCGGCGACGAGGCCGCGCATACGTTCACGCGTCCGAGTGCGCGGGAATTCATCGCGCGGAATCAACCGGGCGCGGCGTATGTGTATTTCAACTACGGCGTGCATTGGATGCTCAATGTGCTCGTGAAAGGAAAGGAAAACGGATTCGTTTTGTTTCGCGCGCTGGAGCCGACGCGCGGAATTGACCTGATGAAAAAACGGCGTGGGGTTGATGATGTGCGGCAACTTTGTTCCGGGCCGGGCAAACTTACGCAAGCGCTCGGCATCACCGGAAAACATCACGAGATGGATTTGTGTTCCGATCCGCGGCACTGCTTCATGTCGCAGCCAAATACGATTGTCGATCTTGTGGCAGACCGGCGCATCGGCATCACGCGCTCGGCCGATCTGCATTGGCGTTTCACGCTTCGCGACAGTCCGTTCGTCAGCCGCCGCGTGAAATTCTAACGGAAGCTGCTAACTTCCGGCTTCTTGTTCCCATGAAAAAGCGCGTCCTTCTCGGCATGAGCGGCGGAGTCGATTCCTCCGTCACCGGGCACATTTTGCGCGAGCAAGATTACGATGTCGTCGGCGTGACCATGAAAGTTTGGCCGCAGGATTGCATCTCGCGCGCTGAGGACAAATGCTGCGGGCCACAAGCCGTGGCCGATGCGCGTAACGTCGCCCATTCGTTAGGAATTCCGCATTACGTGGTCGATGAAGCGGACCAGTTTGAGCGGCTCGTCATTGATTATTTCACGAGCGAATACCAAGCCGGCCGCACGCCGAACCCGTGCGTTATGTGCAATGAGAAACTAAAGTTCGGGAATCTTTGGCAGAAAGCAGAGGCGCTCGGCTGCGATTACATCGCGACCGGCCATTACTCAATCATCGAACATCACGATGATGGTGCGGTGCTGCGCAAAGGTGTCGATCCGCGCAAAGACCAATCGTATTTTTTGTTCAGCCTGCGCCAGCCGCAACTGCGTCGCGCGCTCACTCCGCTCGGCACCATGACGAAGCCGGAGATCCGCAAGATCGCGCATTCGTTAGGGCTGAAGGTCGCGGATAAGATCGACAGTCAGGAGATTTGTTTCGTTCCCGGCAATGATTACAAAGCCTTTCTGCGGTCGCACCTTGGTCAGAAGGAGTTTCATCGCGGCGA
>JBEEGX010000170.1:0-6258 GCA_041167105.1 Verrucomicrobiota bacterium | reverse complement strand
AATGACAGGTCAGATTTGCTTCCACGCCCAGCACCGCCGCTGCCGTGCCGACCCATGAATCTTCGTAGAAACTGCCACGCGCAAATGTCGCATCGTCGGGGCCGCCGATGCTGCGCACATCGATCACGGCGTTAAGGTCGATGTTATCGACGTGAGTCGCGCCGCCGGAGATCGCGAGATACGGCCGAATGCGCGCTTGGCGTGAAAGGAAAAAGAAACGGAAGCCGAGCTCGCCCGTGATCGCGTCATAATCATCGAAGGAGGCGCGGAGCGGAAAACCGAGCGTGCCGACACGAACCGCGGACGCGCGCAAGATTCCCCAATCGTGAAAGCCGGTCGAATCGGCATGGGCGTAATTAAACGCACCGAAGAGTTCGAGATGTTCCGTCAACGCATAGCCGATTTCGCCACCGGCGTGCCAGGTCGTGTCATAAACGTCGCTCCAATCGAGCGAGGGCGCGTGTTGAGAAAGCGTGGCTGGGCCCCCGAGCAAACCGGAGACCATCCGGTACTCGAATGCGCGAGTAAAATCTGTACTGCCGAGATCGAAGTCTGCGCCGCCACCAAGACTGAAATACCAGCGCGGATCGCACACCGGCGCCTGCTCCATCTGCACCTGTTTGCTTTCCTTGCCGCTGCTGATCGTTTCCGGCCCGGCGTAAAGCGCCTGGTTAAAGCTGACGAATGCCGCGGCTGAAATGACGAGCGACACGATAAAAGCGTTCCTGTTCATTCGCGGTGATCTTAGGAACGATCCCCAAACGGGGTCAACTCGAAAAACGCCTAACAAATTATCATCGCCGGCGAGAGCGATTGTCGATCTTGCGGCGAATCAGCGAGGTCGCGACAATGTGCTTTTGACTTGGGCAACAACCAGGTCCGCCAGCTCGGTCTCAGTCGCAAAAACATCTTTCAAGTCGCGTTCGTAGCGATCCGCCCATAGATGCGTGTCGGTGCCGCCATCGACCAACTGCGCGGTCACGCAAACGCGACTGCCGATGCGCTGGATGCTTCCCTCTAAAATATAGCTGGCGCCGAGACTCCTGGCGATGTCGCGCAAATTACCCTGGCCGTTTTCTTTCAGGTTCGTGACCGAGGTGCGACTGATCACTTTCAGCTCCGGAATTTTCGTCAGGTCCGCCACAATCTGGTGGTGCACGCCTTCGGCGAAATAAGCGTTGTCTTTAGCGTCGCTCAGATTTTCGAACGGCAAAACCGCGATGCTGTTTTGCACCGGCGCGGCAACGGCGGAGGCAGCAATCCCGGGCGCGGGTCCTGGCAATCCGCGGCGCATCGAGTGAACAAAAATCATCGCGGCCGTAACCGTTAAACCAACCAACGTCACCGAGAGCAATGGTTTCATCGAGCGACGCGCGTTTAACGAGCGGACCTCATCGCTGTTCGAATTTTGCCAAAGATGTTTTGGCCGCAGTTTTTCCGGCACGTGTGGATTGCCGAGATCGTCTCGCCACAAATTCACAACTTTTAGCCGCAATCCGTGTTTCACTTCGCATTCACCGAGATCGTGCAGATACGGCTGCCAATGGCGATAGCCTTCCAGATCGCTCGCGACATGGTCGGTCATCAAAATGTGATCGGCATCGCCGCAATCCATCACTCGTTGCGCAACGTTAATGCCGCTGCCCGCGATATTGATCCGGTCGTTCACGTCCGCGACCTGATTCACCGGCCCGCTGTGTATGCCCATGCGCACGTGGATTGGCGCGTGATCTTTCAGCGCCGCCGCAATCTCCAGCGCACACACCACCGGCTCCTCCGGGCTGCGGAAAAACAACAACGCCATGCCGTCGCCGGTTGGCACGCGGACGAGTTTGCCGCTGGTCTCGGCCGCGCGAAAACTCGGTGTTGTGCGCACGACATGATTCAATTCCTGCACTTCATCGATCTGCTCGTTCACCAGCAATTTCGAGTAACCGACGATGTCGATTAGCAACAGATGCGCGATTTGAAGTTCAAGATCGCGTGCCCCTTCCGCGGACATGTTTGGCGATTGCAAGGAACCCTTTCGAGGTTAGGCCATCATCCTCAAATCGACGCGCGTGTGCGAGCAAATTTACATCGGCAAACAGGTGCTAAAACGCGACGCCCTGCCGTTGTTGATGTTAGCCGATGCGAAATTTTACGTCGCGAACGATTTTCGCGCCGAAGCGCTGCTTCAACTTGCGCACGATGTCGGTCTTCGACACTTGCTCGAGCTCGTAATGCAACGCCGGTTGCAACACGCGCACGTAAAGAATTCCTTCGCGTAATGCCACCGGCGCGGAATGCGACGCGATAAAATCGCCCACGATTTTCGACCAGGCGGCGATCACTTCTGTTTCGTGCAGACGCTCCTTTAATCCGAGCCGCTGCATGATTTTCGGCAGCAATTCCGCGGTCGGGCGGAATGCGTTCGGCCGCGGCTTCGGTTCCGGCAGGCCGCGCCATTCCGCGATCACTGCCGCGCGCAACGATTCGTTCACGCGCTAAGATCGACAATTACAAGATCGACAATCAATCAATATTTCCGCCGCATATTGCTCGGTAAAATATTCAGCTCCGTCCGGTACTTCGCCACCGTGCGACGCGCGATCGGTATTCCGCGCTTCCCGAGAATCTCGACAATTTCCTTGTCGCTCAACGGCGCGTTGCCGTCCTCATCCTTCACCAGATCGAGGATCGCTTCCTTCACGCTCGTGTTGCTCATCGATTCGCCGCTGGCGGTTTGATAGCCGGGCGTGAAAAAGTATTTCATCTCGAACACACCTTGCGGCGTCGACATGTACTTGCCGCTGATCGCGCGACTCACGGTTGTCTCGTGCACGCCGACCGCGTCCGCGATTTGCACCATCGTCATCGGTTTCAAATGCGACGAGCCGTGATCGAAAAATTCGCGCTGCCGCGAAACAATCTGGTGCGCAATGTTCGAGATCGTCTGCTGGCGTTGATGAATTGATTTGATCAAAAATTTTCCGCTGCGGATTTTGTCACGGATGTAATCCTTTACTTCGCCGCCGTTGCCATCCTGCGACATGATGTCTTTATAGGTATTGCTGATGCGCAGATGCGGAATCTGTTCGCCGTTCAGAATCACCTGATACTCGCCGTTGATCTTCTCGACAGTCACATCCGGCAAAACATAATTCTGGGGCGCTTCCGCAAAGATGGCGCCCGGTCGCGGGTCGAGCTGCGCGATGTTGTTCGCGCACTTCTGCACCTGCTCAACGCTGATGCCCATGCGCCGCGCGATTTCGGGAAAGCGTCGCTTGCCGAGGTCCTGCATGTGTTCGCCGATGATTTTGTATTCGAGACTTGCGCCCTTGCCTTCGCGCTTGAGTTGAATCAGCAAACATTCGCCGAGATCACGCGCGCCCACGCCCGGCGGATAAAAGCTTTGAATGAGCGTGAGCATGTTTTCGAAATCGTCCTGCGCAATGCCGGTGTTGAGCGCCATGTCTTCCGGCGTGGCCTGCAGGAATCCGTTATCGTCGATGTTGCCGATAATCAGCTCGGCCGTTTTGCGATCGTCGCCGTTCAGCATTTGCTGATTCAATTGCGACATCAAATGCTGCTGCAGCGTTTCCTGCGTCGCGATGGAATCAAAAAAGAATTGCCGCTTGTCTTCCTGTTCCTGCGAGCGGCCGCTGTAGCTTGCGGATTGCGCCATGTAATCGCGCCATTCTTCATCCAGCTTCGCCAGCTGCTCGAACTCGTTTTTGAACTCGTCGTCCGCCTTGGTCGACTTCGTTTCCGGTTGATCTTCGCTCGGCTCGTTAGCCAATTCCTCCAGCACCGGATTCGTTTCCATCTCCTGTTGCACGAGATTGCGCAGCTCGAGCAATGGCGCCTGCAAAATGAGCAGGCTCTGCTGCAGCTGCGGGGCAAGGACCTGCTGTAGCGATAAATTCTGCGTCTGAAACATTCCCGGTCCGGCCATGCCTGAGTTTATTAACGAGGGCAGCCACAGGCAAGCAGTTTGCTTGCCGCAAGATCGACATCGTCATGCGGAACACGACCTGCTTTTCATTTGAGCCAATGAAACAACATTGCGCCGCGGTTTTGCTTACGATCGTGGCCGCGCTCCCGCTTTCCGCGCAAGCGCCCGATCCGCGCGATCAACAACAGCTCACCACATTGATCCGCGAGATTCAGGCGCAACAGGCGCAGATGGCCGATAACCAGACAAAGATCGAAACGAAGATGGCCGAGCTCGCCGAGACCATTCGCGTGGCCCGACTCTTCGCAGGCAAAGCCGGCAAATGAAAACGTTCACGAAAATCTTTCTCGGCGTGACCGCGTGTGGAATCATTTCCGCCTCCGCGCAATCACCCAATCCCCCAATGGTCGTCGTGCAGGCGGCAAACACGACGCCGGCTCAAGCCGCGCCGCCGGTTGTTGTCACGCAAGATCCAAATGGACTTCGCCCTGCCGTCCAGTCGCTCGAGCAAATGAAAGCCGCCAATGCGGACGTGCTCAAGAAACAGGAAGCTGCGTTGCAACAGCTCCAAGACATGCAGAAGGCGGTCGACCAATTAAAAATCTTCGCCCACCGCGGCGGCGGGTAAGATCGACAATTACAAGATCGACATCGTCGATCTCGCGGTTCGTTAGGCCGAAGCCTTCGCGCTCTTTTTCGACGGCTCCACTTTGCGGTAAAGCGTCGCCATGCTGATGCCGAGCATGCCCGCGGCTTTCTCGCGCGAACCGCCGCAATGCGTCAGGGTCGCTTCGATGTACGCGCGCTCCTGTTGCTGAATAAAGTCGTCGAGCGCTCCGCCCACTGGCATGGCCGCAATCGCCTGGTCGTGTTTCTCGCCGCGCGCGTGCGCCACGATGTGCGGCGGCAAATCGCTCGGCAAAATCAGCTCGTTTTCGCAAAGCGCGCACGCCCGCTCGATCGCGTTCTCGAGCTCGCGCACATTTCCCGGATAATCGTAATGGCAAAGAATATCGACCGCCTCCGGCTCGATCTTCTTCGGTTCCCCACCAATCGAGCTCGCCTGCTTCTGCAAAAAATGATTCACGAGCAGCGGCACGTCTTCCAGTCGCTCGCGCAATGGCGGAATCTCAACCGGAATCACCGCCAGCCGATAATAGAGGTCTTCGCGAAAAGTTCCGTCCTTCAATTTCGGCGGCAACGGCTCGTTCGTCGCTCCGATCACGCGCACATTCACCGGCGAGGTTTTGTTGTCGCCGACACGGCGTATCTCGCGCTCCTGCAATACGCGCAGCAATTTCGTTTGTAACGATGGCGCCATTGAATTCACCTCATCGAGAAAAATCGTCCCCAGGTTCGCTTCCTCGAATAACCCCCGTTTGTCGGAGACCGCGCCGGTGAATGCGCCCTTCTTATGCCCGAACAATTCCGACTCGAGCAAATTCTCCGGCAACGCGCTGCAGTTGATCGCGACGAATGGATGATGTTGCCGGTTCGAATTGAAATGCAATCCGCGCGCGACCAATTCCTTTCCCGTCCCGCTCTCGCCCATAATCAGCACCGTGCTGTCCGTGTCTGCGACTTTGTTGATCAAATTGTAAACGTTCTGCATCTTCCCGCTCGTCCCGATGATGTTCTCGAATCGGTAGCGGTTCTTCAGCTCCTTGCGCAGGTAGCTGACCTCGCTTTGCGCCGCCTGAAAATCGAGCGCCTTCTGCACGCGCGTTTGCAGTTCGTCGATCTTGAACGGCTTCAGCACGTAATCGGTCGCGCCCATTTTCATCGCTTCGACCGCCGTCTCCGTCGTGCCGTAAGCGGTGATTAAAATCACTCCCGTCGCCCGATGGTTATCGCGAATGTGCCGCAACACATCGAACCCGGTCATCGTTTCCATTTTAATATCGGTGATCACCACCTGCGGCGCGATCGTGTCGAGCTGCTCGAGCGCTTTGCCCGGCGAGTTAAATGGAAAAACCTGGTGCCCTTTTTCGCGGCACAGCGTCACGATGACCTCCACCATTGCTGGCTCGTCATCGATGATCATTATCTTGGCCATAAGGGAGAAATCTCAGCGCGGAGAATATTTCAACTTTGCGAAAATGAAAGTGCCATTTGAGAAATTGCCAGCCAAATTCGTGCCTAATCCGGTATCATCCACGGCTCACCGGCGAACGCCACGATCACTTCGAACACATTCCCGCTGCTAAATGGCACCGCGATAAGATCGACATGTGCATCTCGGCGTATCCGGCCGAGACGATTCTCCTGCTTCAACGCGCGCGCCGGATTGACCGTCACCATCTTCAAAATTTCTTCCAGCG
>JBEEGX010000169.1:0-4454 GCA_041167105.1 Verrucomicrobiota bacterium | reverse complement strand
CGTGCAGTTCAGCCGTGGCGAACTGCTAACGCTTCAATAAACCGGCAATGGTTTCCGCGAGCTCGGTGATCGAGACCGGCTTTCGTATGTAGGCGTCGCCGCAAACATCGAGCGCTTGTTCCGAGGTCGCGATATCGGCGTGACCCGAGTAGTAAACAATCGGCGCGCCTTCTTGCAGTTCTTTCAACTTTTGACACAGCTCGATGCCGGTGCCGTCGGGCAATTTCACATCGAGGATGCAGAGATCGAATTGGAAATTTTGCGCGAGCCGTAATGCTTCGGCGATGGTGCCGGCGGTCATGACGCGATAGCCGAATTCCTGCAAGGACGCGGACATGAGCAAACGAATGTCCGGGTCGTCGTCAACATGGAGAATCTGCGCGTTGGCCATGCTGCGAAAATGTCAGTGGCAAAGGCGCGACGCGAACAAAATCTGTGAGACGCAAGGTCCGGTAAGGCGAAATACGACGTCACCAAACCCGCAAATGGCTTGATTAACCGTGCGTCGCCTGTCATACGGGTTTCGGCCTACGAAAGTTGAAGATCCGAGAAAGCGCTGCACTGCGGTTCTGGGCAGGCGCGGCAATGGGAGCTGTCGCGAGCATGATGCTTCTTTCGGCGACAAATGCATTCGCACAGAATACCTCGGTAACGCCGCCAGTCAGTGATGTCGCTCCGGCGGTTGAAGCCGAAGCCGAACGCGTAATTGTCACCGGTTCGAACATTCCGACCGCGGAAGAGGTGGGCCCGCATCCGGTCGATACTTACGGCAGAGAAGACATCGCGCGTCTTGGCGTGCGGACGCCGACCGATCTGGTGCAGATGTTGCCAGCAGCAACGGGCGCGTCGATCAATGAAAACGGCGCTAATAATGGAGACGGGCGAACCGAAGTTAATCTGCGCGGAATTTTGGCAAAGGAAACGTTGGTGCTGCAGGATGGCCGGCGTCTCGCGCCGGTCGGATTCGCCGGCGACACTGTCGATCTAAACACGTTTCCCCTAGGCCTCATTGATCATATCGATGTGCTGAAAGACGGAGCGTCGGCGATTTATGGAGCGGACGCGGTGGCGGGTGTGTTTAACGTCCATTTGATTCACCGCTTTCGCGGGTTGGAACTGTATGCGAGCTACGGCAACACCAATTTAGGTTTCGCCAATGACATGGCCGAGGAACGTGCCTACCTCCTGGCCGGAACAGGCGACGACAAGACGGACATCGTTGTTTACAGCGAGTTTTACGATCATGCCGCGATTTTTTCGCGTGATGTCCACATCTCACACGACGCGGACTATACGCAGTGGGGCGGACAGGATTATCGAAGTATAAATTTTGCCGGGGGCATTCGCATCACGACAAGCTATTTCAGTCCGACGGGCGGCTTCGTTTATCAGCCACGTTTGAATGGTGGGGCGCGCACGCCGACGCCGCATGCGTTTCCAAATGTGCAGACCGATCCGCAGTATGTGCCGCGCAAAAGTTTGCCGCCGGAGCAGCAGTTGTATAATTTCGCGGACCTGACGCCGTTGCTGCCAGCGGCCGATCGTTCTTTCTCCTACGGCTCCGTCACGCGCGATCTTTGCGATAAATATTTGATCGTATTCGCTGACTTCAAATATGCGCACACGAATTGGAACAGCGGCCTGGCGCCCATTCCATTTGTGCCGGACGTTTTCACCGACAAAGCGAATCCAACAGGGATCAGCTTCAGCGGCATCAGTGTTCCGCTGCAAAATCCATTCAATCCTTTCACGGTCGCAGATTATAGCTCACGCGGCGGTTATGACCCGAAAGTTCCGCAAAGCCAGGCAAGCGCGGCGCCGGCTGGGACGCTGTTCACCACGCGTGTCAGTTATCGCGCACTCGAAACCGGATTGCGCAGCTTTAAAATTGGCACTGATAACTACGAGGTGACCGGTGGACTGAAAGGAAATCTCGGCGAGTTCGGCGATTACTTCAAAACTTGGGACTGGGAAACCGGCGCGCGTTTCAACGAAGACCACCGCATCGAGCGGGTAAGCGGCATCGCGAACAATGCGGCGTTGCGCGCAGCACTGCTCGATACGAATCCGGCGACGGCTTTCAATCCATTTGGCCTCAATCAAAATTCGCAACGTGTGCTCAATAAGATATTCGTGAGCACGACGCACTACGGCGCGACGTTTCTTGAGACGGAAGATCTTAAACTAAATGGCGATTTGTTTTCTCTTCCAGCGGGACCGATCTCATTCGCGGTCGGCGGTGAGCATCGGCGCGAGCATACGAATGATCGACCGGACGCAATTACCGCTTCGGGCGATATCACCGGCGCAACGAACTTCGCGCCAACGCAGGGTAGTCGCGATGTGTGGTCGACGTATTGGGAAGTTCGGCTTCCGGTCACGAGTTCGGCTTGGACCCTGCCGGGTTTGCACAGCCTCGAGTTGGATTATCAGGAGCGATACGAAAACTTTAGTGACTTCGGTTCGACCGAACGGCCGAAATTTTCCGTGCGTTGGCAACCGATTGACTCTGCCCTAACTATTCGCGGCGCTTACAGTGAAGCGTATCACGCGCCGACCCTCGGAAATCTGTTTTCGGGAACGACTCAATTTTTTGTAAACGGAACTGGACTGGACCCGCGCAGTTTTGAGACCCATGAAGTGGAAATCGACTTCAGCGGCAACCCGAATCTTCAGCCGGAGACTGCCTACGAATGGACCTACGGCGCGGTTTTGACGCCGGGGAAATGGTGGAGTGTTCTCGAAGGCTTGACCGTCCAGGCCGACTTTTATCATGTCGATCTTCGCGGCGTCACCGTGCAACCCGATCCACTCTTTGTCGCCCAACATGAAGATCAGTTCCCGGGGTTGGTTATCCGCGGTCCATCGGCGGATCCGATGAACAATCCCTTTGGTCCGATTATTCGCGTTCTCATTCCATATCTCAATCTTGGGCGGTTCATCGAAGAAGGTTGGGACTACGAAGCCGTTTACGTTTTCCAAACCAATAGACTCGGCCGCGGAGATTTGGGCACCTTCACCACCACGCTTAATGCAACTTATCTTGCCGATGCCGATCTAACCGCTTTTCCCGGTGGAACCGCACAGGAAGTTTCCGGAAAATTTGGCGGTGGATTTCTCGGCGCGTCCGCCGGCGGCTCTTTCACCCACAATCGCGGCTACGCCAGTCTCTTTTATGATGGCGCCCCAGGTTCATGGCTCGCCGGACTCGACACCGGCGTGACCGTTCCATACGTCGGTCAGTATTGGGATAATAGACTGGGCACGTTCTACTCTCATAAACACCGACCTTCGAATAATCCATTCGCGTTTGTCGGCTTTCGCGATCGCAAGGTGCGTGAATGGATCACGCTGAATTGGATTCTTAATTATACCTTCCGGTTTTCAGCGCCGGCGTCGGCCACTGAAGTCGCCGGTCTCAATAAAGAGGGCAACAAAAACGCGGTGACCGATGGCAAAGAGAAAAATGTGACCGCGGTTTCGACCGCCGAATACAATCCGTGCGGCTGGCGGGCGTGGCTGAACAGCACCACCATCACACTCGGGATGAACAATGTCTTCGATGAGCAGCCGCCATTTGTCGCGGGCGCTTTCGAAAATGGTTACGACGAAGCAACGGCAAATGCCAAAGGCCGCTATTGGTACGTCGCGCTGAAGAAGCGCTTCTAGTAGTTGTCGATCTTCCGCGGCGTCAGCGCGGCCTAACGAGTCTTACTTGCTCGCCGCCACGACTTTCTCGACAAGTTTTTCAAAGCGCGGATCACCACGCAAATCATCCCAGTCCGCATTTTTTTGAAGCGCGCCCGGCGTCGGACCGTTCGGGAGCATCGCGACGGATGCGAGTTGCTCAATCGCTGGGTCCTTCTCGCCAGCCCACGCGTAAATCATCGCAAGGAAAGTTGCGAAACCCGGTCCCGTAAATGCATCCTTGGCAATCGGCCTTTTCGCCATCGCCTCCTTGCCTTCGCGAATCGCGTCCTCCTTTTTCCCGAGCGCGGCATCGCTCAGCGCCATATAAACAATCACATTCGGAGAATCGGGACGTTTTCGCGCCGTTTCCTCAAGGAGTTTGCGCGCGTCGGCAAAAGCGGCGCGCGCTTTTTCTGTGTCATGCAAAGCGCGAGCGATTTGCCCGTAAAGGAAAGCGAACGGAACCACATAACCCTCAGGCGCCAGACCTTTCGCCGAATCTACCACGCGAGTAGCTTCCGCCCAATCGCGATCGAGATACGCGACTTGGAAACGATAATAGGAGATCATTCCGTTCGGATTAAACCCGGCCGGGACCGAATCCAAAATCGCGCGGCATGTTTGGGTGTCACCGCGGTCAAATGCGACATCGAGTTTTGAAAGCTGAAACTCGACCGCCTTTTCCGGAAACGACGCCAGCCCGCGCTCGATGATTCTTTGGGCCTCGGAATATTGCCGCATGCTTTGGTACGTTCCGGCCAGAT
>JBEEGX010000168.1:0-4179 GCA_041167105.1 Verrucomicrobiota bacterium | reverse complement strand
AAGCGCTGCGATTTTGTCAGAGACGTCGCCGAAAAAATGGATCGAGGATTTAAGATCTTTTTTCTGCAGCTCGATTTCGACGAGGCCGTTGTAAGCGAAATCTAGATTGTCGCTCTTCGGATATTCGTCGAGTAACTGGTGATAAAACTTCGCGGCTTGATCGTATTTCTTTTGCGCGAGCAGATAGTCGCCGGCGCGTCCGAGCAATTGCGGACTCAAATCTTCCGGTTTGAACTCGGCGAGCTTCGCGATGTTCTTATCTTCTTCGGCCGATTGCTTGCGGAGACGCGCCAGCTCAGCTTTGGCAAACAGCACACGCGCTTTCGCGGTCGGCGATTGATCCTGCTCGGCATTGCCTAACAACTGGTCGAGCTCAGCACCGGGATTCATTTCAGGAGGAGATGTCGATCTTGTCTCTTCATCGGCGAGTTTTTTCTTCTTCACGCAAAGCTGGGCTGTTTGCGTGAGCAACAGCTCAACCGCTTCGCGTTTCGGATCGTCGATATATTTCTTGATCGTGTCCGCGCAGATTTTCTTCGCTTCATCGATTTTCCCGTCGTGCGCCTTCGCTTTGCCGATCCAATACAGCGCCGAGATCACCGAAGGACTGTCCGGTTTCTCTTGAATGAAATCGTTGAACAACGCCGCGACCTTGTCCCATTCGCCACGCTTCTGCAGAATCTTGCTCGCGGCGAAGAGCGAGTAATTCATCACTTCATCGGTCGCGGCCGTCTTGTAGGAACGCACATAAAGATCGACAGCGTCCTTGTCGCGGTCGGTCGCGGCGTACGAATCCGCGAGCAACGCCAGCACTTCGCCGAGTTGTTTGTTGCCGGTAAATTCGCGCTCCCAATCTTTGCAGTCCTTGATGACCTCGTCGTAAAGCGACGCCGCGTATTTGCAGACGGCGATGCGGTATTTGGCGTCGCTCACATACTGGCCGTGCGGATATTTCTTCAGGTAATCATTCAACGCATTGAGTGCGTCCTGATATTTGCCGCCAAACAGATTCGTGAGCGCGAGCCGGTAATTTACGTCTTCAACGCTTTGCCCGTTCGGAAATTCGCTCAGGTATTTTTTGTATTCGGCAACGGCTTCGTCCCACTTGCCCGCCATGAACTTGGCGTTGCCTAACAAATACCGCATCTGCTCGCGATAACTGCTCTTGCCCTGGGTCTCTAGCATGCGCCCGAAATACGTCTCGGCCGCGCGCGGATCGTTCGCCTGCAATGCGACCACTCCGAGCATGTAACCAACCGTGTCCGCGTTCGGTCCGGTTTTGAATTCGCGGAGATAGTGCTCGCAACGATCCTCCGCTTTCTTCGCCTGGTTCACTTCAGCGAGCGAAACGATGAGGCCGAACAACGCCGGCTCGCGTTCGGGAATTTTTTCAAAGCGCTCGACCAACTCCTGATACACGAGCGCGCTCTCCCATTTTTTGTCGACCTCGTAGAAGCAACGCGCGAGGCGAATATAAATCGCGGGGGTGATCGACGGCAACTTTGCGAATTCCTCGAGCGCCTTTTGCGTGCGTACGATGTCGATCTTGAGTTGGTTGTTCTCAGCCGCGAGTCCGGCAAACTGCGACGGATCGCTCCGCGCAACGTTCAGATTTTCGTCGAGCTTCTTCTGCATCGCCGCGATGCGCTCGGTCTGCATCTTGATGATCTCTTCGCGCGGATAGGCGGCGCGGTAACATTCGAGCGCATCGGCGAATGCCTTTTTCTTAAACAAGTCGTCGCCGAGTTCGACCGTGGTCGAATTCAATCCGACGATGTCGTCCACGAGCGCGATGCGCGAATGCAGTTTGCCGATGAGCGAAATGACTTTGGTCGTTTCACCTTTCTGCGAGTAAAGCTGCGCCAGCATCATCGCGCCGCGCACCGAGATCGCGCTGCCCAATTCGCTGCCGGCCAGTTTCTGCAAGGTCGAGATCGCATTGTCGATCTTGCCCGCTTCCTTGCTCGCGGTCGCGCCGAAGAAGAGCGCCTGCTCGCGCAATCGCGGATCTCTTTCCAAAGTCGCGAACTGCGACGCCGCGTCCGTGTAGTTTTTCCCTAACAAATTCGCCTGCGCCATTCCGAACGCGGCCTCGGCCGCATGCGCGCCGTTTGGAAATTTTGTCTGATAGGTTTTAAACGCGGCGACTGCCTTTGTGTAATTGCCGGCGTTAAAATAAGCGGAACCAATCGTGTAAAACGCCGGCTCGAGCTGCGGCGTGAACTCCGCTTTGTTCACCATGGCCTCGAGATCGGCCGCGGCTTTGGCGTAATCGCCGGCGGCGAATGCGGCCATGCCCTGATTGTAAAGTTGCGCCAACTCCGCGCCTTCGTTAGGCGCAGGCGAGCTGCTTTGCGCGAATGCGCCAGACGCGTGCAAGATCGACAATACGATCGTGACGACGCCGGTGCGCAAAGACATGCGCAGGATTCTAAACAGCCGCGGCGGCGTTGAAAAGCTTACGGACGATGCACGCTCGCTGTCTTCGGGCCCTTGGAAAGATCGACAAGGTCAGCCAGGATGTTGAGCGACTCGTCGCGCTCGGGATCGATCACTGGTTCTTTCGTGTCGTCCTGCGGCGCGACCACATCACCGCCGTCTTCGGATTCCGAATCCGGCGCAGCTTCCGGCGCGGTTTTGAGCGAGCCCTTCGATTTCGCTTCGGCCATTTTTCCCGGGAACATGATCAACTGCAGATTCGGTTTATCGACGGTGTCGAGGGTGAGCCGGTAAACGCGCGGTTCCTCTTGCTGCCGCGCCAGACGTTCTTTCGACCGCATTTCCTTACGCAGCTTGTCGTCCTGCAATTCCTTTTTGCGCGTATCTTCATTCAGCGAGACGCGGTTCTCATCCAGCTTGTGACGCAGACGCCCCATGTCTTCCATGACGTAATGGAATTCCGCGTCGTGTTGCACGCGTTCGGCCGAACGCCGTTTCAATTCATCGACGAAGAGCGAGTTCGGCCATTTCGTGAAACGCGCCTTCGGCACTTCATCGTAGGGCAAACAATTCTTCAATGCGCCTTCGCCGAATTCCGGCAGGTCGGTCAACGTCGGCAGGACAATGTCGGAGGCGACGCCGTGCAACTGGGTCGAGCCGCCGGCGACGCGATAGAATTTTTGAATGGTCAACTTCAACGCGCCGTCATCCTGCGATCGGCTACCTAACAACGACGTGAATCGTCCGATCTCGAGAATTGTTTGCACGGTGCCTTTGCCGAAGGTGTTCTTGTCGCCCACGATCACTGCGCGTCCGTAATCTTGCAGTGCCGCCGCGAAAATTTCGCTCGCGCTCGCACTTTGCCGGCTCGTCAGGACAACAAGCGGTCCGCCATACGCGATGCCCGGGTCGGGATCGCTCGAGGTGACGATGTTGCCATTCGAGCTCTTCGTCTGCACGACCGGCCCCGATTTCAAAAATAATCCAGTGAGCGAGATCGCTTCTTCGAGCGAGCCGCCGCCGTTTCTCCTAAGATCGACAACTAACCCTCCGATGTTTTCCTTCTTCAATCGCTTGAGCAGCGCGATTACATCTTTTGTCGTGCTCTTCTGATGTCGATCCATGTCCGCGTAAAACGACGGCAAAGTTAGCCAGCCGAGTTTCACGTCGTTCCCGTTCTCGTCTTTCTTGATGATGATGTCGGCGCGCGCTTCCTGGTCCTTCAGCTTGATCTCGTCGCGCACGATATCGACGCTTTTGCGCTTCGACGGATCGGTTGCGTCCCCAGGAATGGCGAGCAAACGCACCTTCGTTCCCTTTTTACCGCGAATCATTTCCACGACTTTGTCGAGCCGCATGTCGCGAACATCGACATACTCGCTCTGGCCTTGCCCGACGGCGGTAATGCGATCGCCCACCTTCAATCGTCCATCAACTTGCGCCGGCCCGCCCACGACCAAGCTCTCGATCTTCGCGTAACCATCTTCCGTCCGCAGCATCGCGCCGATGCCGACTAACGACAGGCCCATGTTGATGTTGAAATTCTTGAGGTCGGATTTGCTCAGGTATTCCGAGTGCGGATCGTAGGTTTGCGCGAGCGCATCGAGGAACAATTTCATCTGCTCCTCCTTGTCTTCTTCGTGCACGTTTCGCGCGAGTCGCTCGTAACGCCGCGTGACCAGCTGCGGACCGGGCTCAATCGGATGCTCGCTCAGATTTTCCTGCAACAACTCGCTCGCG
>JBEEGX010000167.1:0-13863 GCA_041167105.1 Verrucomicrobiota bacterium | reverse complement strand
GTCTTTACCACTTCGCTCAGCTGCGCGACCGCGGCGGTTTGTTGGTCGATCGCTAACTTCGAATACTCGACGATGTCGATGAAGAGGACGTGCGCGATCTCGAGCTCAGCGGTCGATGTTGATGGCGCGGACATGTCCTTTCACCGTCAATCGCGGCGAACTCGATCATCGCATTTCCGCGGGAGCGGTCGAGACAAACCTCGACTGTTAGGCCGCGGACTATTCCGCCGCCTCCACTCTGGCGGACGACGCGGGCGTGCGACTAAAACCGCGGCTCAGTCGAGCGCGATGGTTTTTTGCGGCGCGTCGTTTTCTTCTTCGACTTGCTCGCGCCTTTTTTTGCTTTTTTACGAGGCATATTGATTTCGTACAACGAAACTCGATTCACTGCACGCTTATTTGCGTGCGCCACAGACTCCGCCCGTAAGTCGCCGCGAATAGCGCGCGATCTTTTTCGTGAAAGACAAGATCGACAATGTTCACGTGCGGCAGGTTCGCGCTCATGTTCATCCATGTTCGCGCGGAATCGTCGGAAACAAAAACTCCGGCGTCATTCGCGACATAGATGGTCTCGGGCTGGTCCGGTCGCATCACCACCGCGTGATGCGGCACATCCGGCAACGCGCCAAGATCGACATCTTCCCAATTTTTCCCGCCGTCGCGCGAGCAAAACAAATGCGAGTGGCCGAAATTCGCCACCGTGATCAAAACAAAATTCACGCCGAGTTTTGCATTGGAATCGATGCGTGTGATTTCGTGTCCGGGTAATGTCGCCCCGCACAAATTCGCGCTCCAATTTTCTCCGGCATCGACACTGCGAAAGAAACCGCCGTTGCGCGTGCCGGCATAAATGCGTTTCGAATCGGCCGCCGCGATTTCGATCGCAACGATCGCGCTGCCGTCGAGAACGGGCGAGACCGCTTTCCAATTTTTGCCCGCATTCCTGGTTCGCCAGATCCGCTTCGTTCCGGTGAACACGATTTTGTTATCGCGCGGATCCATCGCGAGACAGACCATCCAGACCGATTCCTTTTCTTTTTGCGACGCGCGCGGCGAAACGTCGCGACGCTGGCCGTTGCACCAGCGCCAGATGTTCATTCGGTAATACGACGCGTAAATGTGGCCGGCGTCTGCCGGATCGTAAATCATCCAACCCCCGTCGCCGCCGAGGATTTCGAAATGATCGTCCGCGCGCCCGCGCGTGGTCACGAGCGTCCCGTTGTCCTGCGCTCCGCCGCCGAAATGTCGTCCGTCGCTTTGTGCAACATCGACATCGTAATACATCGTGATCGCGAGACCGTTGCTTCGGTTCGTCCAGCTGATTCCGCCGTCATCGCTCACATCGAGCCCGCCGTCGTTCGGATCGTAGACGCGTCCCGGCGCGTCGCTCGGCATGAGAAGATGATGATGGTCCGAGTGTGCGTATTTCGGATTGCCGGCCTTCAATTCTCCATGCGTGACTTTCCGCCAACGCTTCCCGCCGTTCGTTGTGAGATGCAGATCAATGCCGCCGCACAAAACCTCGTCCGGATTTTCGGGATGAATCGCGATCGTGTTTCCGTAGGAAATTTGTCCTTCGCCCGAAAAATGGCTCCTGCCGATCTCGCGCCAATTCTTTCCTCCGTTATCGCTCCGGAAAACACCGAGGACCAAATCGCTTCGCGCGCTGTGCGCATCTTCCGCGAAAGCATACATCACATCCGGATTAGTTAGGCTAATCGCGAGACTTGTTCGCCCAAAACATTCCGGCTCCGGCAAACCTTGCGTCAGTTGGGTCCAATTTTTCCCGCCGTCGTTCGAACGCCAGATGCCGCTTTTCGCTCCCTGCTCCGTCACCGTCGTGAAAATCACTCCGCGCTTCGTCGGATGAAATACAATCGCGTGACACCAATAATTACTCTCCGAAACAAAAGTTTCGCGGCGCCAGCTCGCGCCGCCGTCCACCGAGGAAAACATTCCGCCTAAATCTTTCGAACGCGCGCTCGATTCGTAAGCGCCGACTCCGCCGATGCGCAGATGTTTTGAATCGAACGGATCAATCGCAATAACGCCTATGCGCGTCGGAATTCCCGTCTCCAACGCCGAGGCCAGCAGCTCCCACGTTTCACCGCTGTTCGTTGTTCGATAAATTCCGACACCGGCATACGAATCGACCGACAGGTTTGCTTCGCCCGTTCCGCAATAAATCACCGCGGGATTTTTCGGATCAATCGCGAGCGAACCGATATTCAAAGTGTCGTGATGATTCCAAAGAGCGCGCCACGTTCGTCCCGCGTCTTTGCTTTGCCACACGCCACCGGCGGCCGCGCCCGCCCAAATCCAATCCGGCTTCTGCGGATGGCAAACGATGCAGGTCATTCGCCCGCCGATGTTCGTGGGACCGACGCATTCCCATTCCACATCTCCGCGCGCGCGAAGTGTTTCTTTCGCGCGATTGCGTTCGCGCACGAGCGCGTGTACCGGCGCTTCGCGCACCGGCCAGGCGCTGCGCGATTGAAACCAAACGCTTCGCAGTTTGTGCCGCGAAAGTCGCACGCGCGGACGTCGCTTCTTTTTCAGCTCCGCTTTGCGCGGGCCCGGTTTGAGACGTTTCGGCATGACTCTTCGCTCGTTCGATTACAACTTCCGGCATGCGCGTTGTCGATCTTACGATTGTCGATCTTGCATTCGGCGGCAAAGGCGTCGGTCGCGAAAGTGGCAAGGCGGTTTTCGTTCCGTACGTGATCGAAGGCGAACGCGTCTCCGCTGAGATCATTCGCGAGAAAAAACAATTCGCCGAAGCCGAGTTGGTCGAAGTTAAAGAAGCTTCACCGCATCGCGTTGAAGCTCCGTGTCCGCATTTCGGACGCTGCGGCGGCTGCGCCTATCAACACATCAGCTACGAGCACCAGCTCGCGACGAAAGAGCGACAGGTGCGCGATGTCTTGCGGCGCATCGGCAAGATCGACAACGTACCTTTGCAGCCCATTGTCCCCTCGCCCGAACAATACGGTTATCGCAATCGCATCACCGTTCACGCGCAAGACGGCATCGTCGGATTCTTCCGGCGCGACTCGCATCGTTTGATCGACATCGAACGTTGCCCGATTTCGCGCGAGGAAGTGAATCGCGCTTTGGCGGAGTTGCGCGCGAGCAATCCGCGCGACGGCCATTACACATTGCGTGGTGAATCACGTCCGCGCGTTTTCTCGCAGACGAACGACGCCGTCGCGAACGCGTTGCGCGATTTGATCGACAAGATGACTCCGCCGAATCAGGAGTTACTCATCGACGCATTCTGCGGCGCAGGATTTTTTGCGAAAGCATTGCTTCCGAAATTCCAGCGCGTGATCGGAATCGATTGGGACAAGTTCGCGATTCATGCGGCGATTGCGACGGCGACGGACAAAGAAAATTACATCGCCGGCGATGTGGCCGATGAGCTGAGACGAATTCGCGGAGCGTCGACAATTATTGTCGATCCACCGGCGGTTGGCCTAACGGACGCGGTGCGAAATGTGATTGTCGATCTTGCACCAGCGCATTTCGTTTACGTTTCGTGCAACCCGTCCACGCTCGCGCGCGACCTGAAAGATTTTCGCGAAACATTCGAGATCGAATCGGTCACGCCGCTCGATATGTTTCCGCAGACGGCGGAGATCGAAGTGGCGGTGCACCTCACGCGTAAACGAGCAGATCAATCTCTTCCGGAAGCGAGTTCGACACTTCGCGAATGACGCTGCCGCGGATGAGACTGAGCAGCGCGTTGCGGTGCGGCGCGCCGACAATGACGCGCGACGCACCGAGCGTTGCCGCAACATCGACAATCGTTTCCGCAGCCGATGGACTAACGGCATAAGCGAAGAGCGGCTGTTGATCGCCAGCTTTTTGTTTCGCTTCCTCGAAGATCTTGCGAGCTTCGTCGTCGTCCTGCCATTTGCGTTTCGCGTCCTGCTCGGTCATGAACGCTTGTTCGCGCACGAACAGAAGATAAAGCCGGCGACCGGTCTCGCGCGCTTCGCGCAAAGCAAAATCCAGCGTCCGGCCGGTGCCGCGGATGGCGCAGAGAATGGATTCGCCGCCTAACGACGTCGGCACTTGTTCGGTTCGACGGTCATAGACCGCCGCTACAGAAGAAGGCGCGAGCGCCGGCGCGGCTTCTCTCTTCATGCGGCGTTCCTGCACCAGACCGCGCAGGATCAATCCCACGACTAAAACCGTGACGACGAAATAACGCGCGTTCGGTTTGTCGGCGAGGAGCGAGATCTCGATCGCCGCCATAACCAAAAACGTTACGAACATGAGCGCGCGTTCCCAGGGTTTGATCGGGCGAGTGCGATCGGTCGCGGTCGCGCCGAGATTGGTGGCAATGGCGCCGACGACACCGACGGCGTAGAGCTCGGCCAAGCCGGCGATGTCTTTGACGAAAACGACGAGTAACATCGGGACGATCGTCGCCGTCAGCATCGCGAGACTCGGAACGCCCCATTTGTTGAGACGCTGAAAGATTTCTGGAATTTCGCGATCGCGCCCTAATAGGAATTGGATATTGATCAGCGCAACGATGGAAGTGTTGACCGCGGAAAAGAGAAGCAGACCGAAGACGACGCTGACGACGACGCCGAAGGTGTGACCGAGCGCCGGACCGAGCGCGGCGCCGACGAATGCCTGTCCCATGTAGCGCAGCATGTAGTCACGCACACCGGCTGCGCCGGGCGCGTCGACATCGCCGTTCGCGATCGTGAGTCCGTCGAGCGCGTTCATCGCCAGACCGAGCAACGCGGTGAAGAGGCACACTTCGATCATCACGATCAAAAGCGCGGGCGTGGAAGTTTTCGTGACCGATGGCCGCGCCTCGGTGCTGCCGGGGTCGAGCTTCATCACGCCGGTGGCGTTGGCGATCGCTTCGACGCCCGAAAGCGCGAGCACGATGCTGACGAAGCCGGCCCAGTTTTGCCAGAAGCCGCCGTGCAGCGGCTGAAGATGACCGATGGCCGGGCCGAGATGCGGAATGCTGAAAAGGCCAAGCGCGATCACAACGAGCGCGGTCGGGATTGAAATGAGAAAGGCGAGACCGCCGGTGTGTTTTGGGCCTAACAAGTTGAGCAGACCGATGACGAGGATGGCGGCGGCGGCGAATTTTTCCGGATGCGGCACGCCGAGATAAGCAAACGCAGACAAGGAACTAATCGCCGCCGTGACCAAATAATCCGCGATGAGCAAAAACGCGCCGACGATCGAAATGACTTCACTGCGATGACGCACGCTCGCGTACACGCCGCCGCCGTCCGGATAGAGCCGGCAGATGATCATGTAATTGATGCCGACGAGCGCGGTGAGCACGCACATGGCGGCGATGAGCCAAAAGGAAGCGTAACCGCCGACCGCAAACGCCAGACCGATGACGTAAGCTTTGCTCGTGCCCCAGTCGCCGTACAAGATCGCGGCGGCGCGCGGTACGTCGAGATTGCGCGGTCGTTTGACGCTGGTTGGAATCACATTCGTTAGTCCGAAACGAGACTGGCTCGCGCGACGAGCGGTCCCACTTCAGCAAGCGCGGATTTCGCACCCGCAGCTCTTGCTCTTTAATGCTGCCGACGAGGTTAGCTGTCGGGCTGGAGCCATTAAATGCTCTCGATGCCGCGCATCGTTCGCCCCGATCTCTTCCGCGTTCGCGAAACAGAAACTGGTTCCCCCGCAAGATCGACAACTCATCGATCCATTAAGCGAAACAAAGAACTGCCGAAAGTGTGCGGTGGCGTACTGGCGGCGTCAACACCCTGCGCCGTCGGGTCGCACCGCACAAAAACGACTTGCCAGTGCAACGCGGCGTCGCGAAGAGTCAGCCGGACGCGATGGCCGAATTTATTTCTGCACCAGGCGCGCGCGTGCATCGGCCGCGCAACGTCGATTGGAAACGCGCCGCGGCATTGCTCTATGGCGATTGGGGAACGAGCAAAGCTTACGTACTCGGACTCGCGTTTGTCGCCGCGGGCTTCGCTTCATTTCCAATCATCATCGCCGTTTGCGTACTCACCGCCGTGGTCGGTTTCAATTACATCATCATCTGTTCGCATTTTCCCGATGGCGGCGGTGTTTATTCCGCGGCGCGGGAACAGAGCCGCTTCCTCGCGTCGGTCGGCGCGCTGTTGTTGATCGCGAACTTCATCGTGACGGCGGCCTTGAGCGGATGGGCGGGCGCGAGTTATCTCGGGGTGCCGACGCAATACGCGCCGCTCGCGACCATGGGATTAATTCTCGTCGTCGGCGCGATCAATTATTTTGGCCCGAAACATAGCGGCAGCGTTTCGATCTGGCTGGCGGTGCCGGCGGTCCTCGTCGTGATCGCGATAATTTTATTTAGCGCCAAACATCTCAACCTCGGACATCTCGAACGACGACATGTCGATCTTGCAACGACGTGGGTGCAATTCGTCGGCGTGATTCTTGCGCTGAGCGGCGTCGAAGCGATCGCGAACGTGACCGGCGTGATGAAGCTCGATCCTGATGCGACGCCCGAGCATCCGAAAGTCACGCGCACCGCGACGAAAGCGATTGTGCCGGTCGCGATAGAGGTTGTCATCGGAACTGCGTTGCTCGGCTGGGCGATGTTGTCGTTACCCAAATCTTTCGCGCCGGACTTAGACGCGCACAAAGAAGACATGCTGCGTTTTCTTGGCCAGCATTACGCCACCCTCGCGGGCGGCGCGTGGTTCGGTCACGGCTTCTCGATTTTTGTTGGCGTTGTTTTCGGACTGCTGCTCATCAGCGCTGTGAACACTGCCGTCGTCGCATTGATCGGCGTGATCTACATGATGGCGCAGGACGGCGAGATGCCGCCGCAGTTTGCGCGCTTGAATAAACACGGCGTGCCGCTTCTCCCGCTCATCGTCGCCGTTGCCATCCCGATCATCGTGCTCGCGGTCACGAAGGAATTCGAAGGACTTGCTGGTCTTTACGCCATCGGTGTTGTCGGCGCCATCGCGGTCAACCTTGGCTCATGCACATTCAACAAACGGCTCGGTCTGCGCGCGCACGAACGCCTCCTCATGGGCGCGACCTTTCTCGTGCTCGCGATGGTCGAGCTGACGCTGGCGAAAACAAAACCCGACGCGCTCTTTTTCGCGATGTGCGTGCTCGGTGTCGGTCTCGGGTTCCGCGCTTACTCACACAAAATCTCCGGCTTAAGAACGGTCACGGTCACGCGCGGCGTCGCCGAAATGGTCACGCCCGATCTGGTGCAGAGCATGCAAACACGACTCGGCGAAGGCCAGAAAATCATGGTCGCGGCCCGCGGAATTACGCGCGTGCTCAGTTTCGCACTTGACGAAGCGGAACTGCGCAAGGCGACTTTGTGTGTGCTCTTCGTCAAAGAAATCGCCGTCTTTTACGGCGGCGGCCCGACCATGCGCGGCCGGCCGAAGTGGCAGGAAGATCCGGAGGCGAGCGCGATCATGTCGCTCATGCTTAAGCTCGGAGCGGAACGAAATATTTCGGTGCTGCCGGTCTATGCCGTGAGTGAAGATCCCGCCACCACGATTCTCGATCTCGCCGCCACACTCGGCGTCGATTATCTCATCATCGGCGCGTCACAACGTGGCGGAATGGCGAAATTGATGCGGAGCAGCGTCGCCACCAACGTCGCGCAACAGTTGCCCGATTCGATTCACCTGCTCATCTTCGGTTGATGACGCCGAAGGTTTTAATCGCGGATTCCATTTCGCCGCGCGGCGTCGAAGAACTTTCGCGCGACGGCTCGCTCGACGTTGTCGTGAAAACCGGCCTAACGGAAGATGAACTTGTCGATCTTGCGCACGACTTGAGCGCGATCGTTGTTCGGAGCGAGACGAAGATCACCGCGAAAATTTTGCAGGCCGGGTCGCGCTTGCGCGTGATCGGCCGCGCCGGCGTCGGCATTGACAATGTCGATCTTGAAACAGCGACGCGCCGCGGCGTCATCGTCATGAACGCGCCCGGCGGCAACACTGTCTCCACCGCGGAGCATGCGTTTTCGCTTCTGCTCAGCGTCGCGCGAAAAATTCCGCAGGCGGACGCGAGTGTGCGCGGCGGAAATTGGCAGCGCAAAGATTTTCAAGGCGTCGAGCTCTACAACAAAACGCTCGGTGTCATCGGCATGGGGCGCATCGGCAGCGAATTGAGTCGGCGCGCCATCGCGTTCGGAATGCGCGTGATGGCGTACGATCCGTATTTGTCTGCGGCGCGCGCGCGCAGTTTGCAGGTGGAACTGGTGGATGAGCTCGACGATCTGCTCGCGAGCGCCGATTTCATTTCGCTGCACACGCCGCTGACGAACGAGACAAAGCACATTGTCGATCTTGCGCGGATTCAAAAAATGAAACGTGGGGTGCGCATCATCAATTGCGCGCGCGGCGGACTCATCGACGAAAATGCTTTGGCGAAATCATTGCAAGATCGACATGTTGCGGCCGCGGCGCTCGACGTATTCGAGCAGGAGCCTTTGCCTAACGATTCGCCGCTTCGCTCCGCGCCCAACCTTGTCCTCACCCCGCATCTCGGCGCGTCCACCGCCGAAGCGCAGGAAAGCGTCGGCATCGAGATCGCGCAATCCGTCCGCGCCGCATTGCTCGAAGGAACGATTCGCAACGCGGTGAACATGCCGAACCTCGACGCCAAAACATTGTCGATCATCGGACCGCATCTGCGTTTCGGCGAAAAGCTCGGCAAATTTCTCTCGCAAGTTTCTCCCAAGCGCGTCGACACACTCAACGTGAATTACAGCGGCAAAGTCAACGAAGTCGACACGACCGCGATCACGCGCGCGATCCTGAAAGGTTTCCTCCAGCTCGCCGGCGGCAGCGAAGTGAACGAAGTCAACGCGCCCGCATTTGCCGAGAGTCTTGGGCTTAAAGTGACGGAGAGCCGGCTGAGTTCGTTAGGCGATTACACTGATTTACTCGAGCTCTCCGCCACAGCCGAAGGCAAAACCGTTTCGGTCGGCGGTGCATTTTTCGGCGCAACTCCGCGCATCGTCAGCGTGAACAGTCGCCCGGTGGAGGCGCGGCCGCACGGTGTGGTTTTAGTTTTGGAAAACACCGACCGGCCCGGCATGGTCGGACGCATCGGGACATTGTTAGGCGATCACGGCGTCAACATCGCGACCATGTCGCTGAGTCGAAACCAGGAAGGCGGTCGCGCCTTGACCGTTTTGAATCTCGATGCGCCGCCAACTGCGGAGTTGCTCGAAGAAATTCGCGCGAGCGGCGACATTCATTCCGCCCAAGTGATCGAGCTTTAAAAATGAAATGAGATGCCGCCGCGGATGCGGTAGTCGGGCACGACTTGCAGCGCGGTGTTGTCGATCATGACCGGAAGATCGACATCTAACTGCACACTCCATCGCCCGCGCGAAGCGACCAGTCGCGGACCGACGAACACCGATGTGATGCCGGTGTCTTCAGCGACCTCGCCGCGAAATTCATCGCGGCCTTTGTGTTCGCCCGAAACGAGAAACTCGAGGCCGAAAATCGTTTCTCGATTGCGAACAAAATAATAACCGGGACCGCCGTCCCAGGTCAGATCGTTCGCGAAATTATATTCGTATGCGCCGTCGCCGCGTAATGTGAATTGCACCGTCGTCTCCGCGAAAAAATTCCGGTAACGCAATCCGAGGATGCCGCCGAAGATTCCATCGTAGGAACCAGTCCCGAGCGTGAGATCGTGTCCGTGAATTCCGCTCACCGGCGCGCCCGGAATTTCGAACTCGTGAAATTCTTCCTTCAATCGGCTGGTATCGCCGGTGGGCAATTTCAGTCCGGCAAGTAGCACGAACGAGATGGTGAAGTCCGGTTCGTGTTCGACCGCGACCGGATTTTTCCCCACGACGGCGAAATCCCTGCCGCCGCCTGACGAATACCGAAACGCGACGGCTTTGAGTAAGATCGACATGTCGCCGACGCCGTTTTCCGTTCCGCGATCGATGGCGAAACCTTCCGGTCGTTTAAACTCGCGATAGATGACCGGCAGATTCATCTGCACGGCGAAGCGATCGTTGATCCCGTAACCGGCGAACACCTGCGTGATCGAGCTGTTCTCGTATTGACCGGTCGGATTCGAAACTTCGCGGCCGTTGATTTGCACCGTGCCGAAATGGGTGAACTGCTCGGCCATGCCGCCGTAAAAACCGCTCCACCATTCGTTCGCTGAAGCCGTTTGCATCGGCATGGCTTCAAGCTGCGGCGTGAAACAACCGCACAAATCGCAGGCGTCGACGGCGCGCGCCGCCACGAAAAACAACACGCAGAAAAATCGCGCCGTGTTTCTGCTCATTGCGTTTCGAATGTGGCACAATCGAACGTCACTGCCGAATCTTTGAAACGAGTTGCTCCACCGGCGCAATCGGTCAATGTCGAGCCGTACATGTCGATCTTACGACGCGACTTCGCATCGGCCGCCGGCGTGACCGCGATCACGTTCGCTCTCTACTACGCCACCGCCGCGCGCGACATTGTCGTCGGCGATTCGCCCGAGCTCATCATGGCAGCGGTGTTGCGCGGAGTGGCGCATCCGCCCGGTTATCCGCTCTTCACCATCCTCGGACATTTGCTGAGCGAAATCCCGGCGCTGGGTCCGATGCCGTTTCGCGTCAATTTACTCGCGGTCATTTGCGATGCGTTAACGGTCGCGGTCGTTTACTTCACCGCGCTGCGCCTAACGAACGCCAGATTGCCGAGCGTGCTCGCCGCCCTCGCACTCTCGGTGACGCCACTTTTCTGGTCGTGGTCATTAGCCGCAGAAGTTTTTCCGCTGAACAACCTGATCGCCGCGTTGCTGATTTACTGTTTGGTCAGTTGGCACGAACGCGCGGAGCGAAGCAACTGGCTCATCGCGGCTGCTTTCTTCGCCGGGCTCGGCCTAACGAACCACCAAACTATCGTGCTTCTTGGCCCGGCCGTGTGCTTCGTGCTTTGGCGCCGACGCGAAATTCTCTGGACGCGACCGCGCGTGATCGTCTATTGCGCGATCGCGTTCGCACTCGGCTTGCTGCCGTACATCTACATCCCGATCGCCGCGGCGCATCATCCTGCCTGGAGCTGGGGCGAAATCTCTTCATTGCGCGATTTCGCGGCGCTGATCATGAGAAAAAATTACGGCAGCCATCGACTCGTGAGCGCAAACGAATACCTCGGCGGGTCGGCCGTGAGCAGGATTATCGCGCTCGGTGCATCATTCGGCTCGCTCGCGGGTACGTTGTCGATCTTAGGAGCAATCGAAGCATTCCGCCGGTGTCGCTGGTACCTTTGGTTCGTCGGCATCGCAGTAATTTTTGCCGGAGCATTCTTTGTTGCGATCACGAACCTGAATATCGCCACCGCGCCATCCGCGCTTTTCGTTTTGCAACGCTTCTTCCTCTTGTCGCACGTCGTCGTCGCACCGTTGCTCGCATTTGGAATTTTACTGCTGGGCGAAGTTGCGCCTTCGTTAGGCATCGGCCGGAACCGTGTCGCGGCCGGTCTGGCCTTCATCGCAACGGCGGCGACCGCATGCGTGACGTATCGCCATGTCGATCTTAGCCGGAACCAGATCGCGCGCATTTTCGCGACCGATGTTTACGAATCGATCGAGCCGCGCACGATCGTGCTCGCGACCGGCGATGGCATCGCCTTCCCGCTCCTTTACTGCAAAGTGGTCGACGGATTCGCGCCCGATGTGCCGCTCATCATCGTGCCGCTGATGGCGACCGATTGGTACGTGCGACAACTTCGCGAACGTTATCCCGATTTAATTATTCCCTTCGATCGATACGATCCGCAGACGAACAACTTGAAGAAACTTGTCGACGCAAACCCAACGCGGACGTTTGCCGCTCCGGGCACGCTCGGCAACGACGATCACAGTCTCGACGCCGAGCACTGGCCGTATCAGCGCGGCATCGTCACAATCGTGGAATCGAAATCGGCGGCCAGAACAATGAATGAAATGCTGAACGATTATGAGCGATTGAGCCCGCATTATCGGCCGCCGGATCCGCGCCTCGTTAGGCATGAGACCTTCGAAGAAGACATTCTCAATGTTTATAGCTGGCCGCCATTTCGCATCGGAAGCGATTACGAACGCGTCGGCGGCAAGACCGAGGCGCGCCGATGGTATGAGCGCGCGCTGGTGTTGGATCCGCATTTCAAACTCGCGCGTGACGCGCTCACGCGCATCGGTCCATAAGTGGCGATGGCCGCGCGCAATCGATTGTCGATCTTGCTCGCATTCGCGGCCGTCTACGTGATTTGGGGATCGACCTATCTCGGAATCCTATGGGCGATTCAAACCATCCCGCCGTTTCTCATAGCCGGCGCGCGATTCTTTTTCGCGGGCGTCATCATGTACGCGGCGGCGCGACTCAACGGCGCACCGAAACCGGCAAGATCGACATGGAAAAGCGCCGCCATCATCGGCGCGTTTTTGCTGTTGTGCGGAAATGGTGGCGTGACCATTTCGGAAAGATGGGTGCCGACCGGTCTCGCAGCTTTAATCGTCGCCACCGTGCCGATCGACATCGCATTGCTCGGATGGCTGAGCGGCACCGCGCCGCGACCGACGCGCCTGGTGTGGCTCGGTTTGTCAGGCGGTTTTATCGGCGTCGGTGTTCTGATCGGGCCTGCGCTAACGAATCGCGCGCCGTCTAATCATCTCGCGCTCGGCATGTCGATCTTGCTCGTGGGTTCATTGATGTGGTCGATCGGCTCGCTCTATTCGCGCAAACTGGAACACGCGTCTTCGCTGGTGCTCGCCGCCGGCCAGCAAATGATTTGCGGTGGCGGGTTGCTCTTTCTCGCCGGTATCTTGTTAGGCGAACACCACGATTTCGCGGTCAATCGCGTGAGCGCGCAATCGCTCATCGCGTTCGCTTATCTCGTTTTCATCGGCGCCATTGTCGGCTACACCGCGTATTTTTATTTATTGCGCCATGTCGATCCGGCAAAAGTGGCGACCTACGCCTACGTGAATCCGGTGGTCGCCATTTTGCTCGGCGCGTTGTTTGCCGGTGAGCGCTTGAACGCGCGCACGGTGACGGGCGCGGCGTTGATTATTGGTTCGGTCGCGCTCGTGATCGCGGCGCAACAATTCCGGCCGCCGATCGACGAGGCGCGCTAGATTAATTTGTCCCGATTTCGAACGGGCCCAATCCCGTTCGTGGGACGTGCGCGTAAGATCGACAATCGCCCGTTTCGAGTAAGCCACTGGCCACGATGGCGTTGCGGCACAGCATTCTTAATGGCATGCGCGTTGCATATGGATGCGGCGCGGGCATTGTTCGTTCGCCCAACCTCATATGCACACACGTATTGTCATTATTCTCATCTCGGCCGCATTCACGACTGCGACATTCGCGCAGGAAAAAAAGCCGCCGGCCCTGGATGAGTTGGTCGCGAAAAATGTGGAAGCGAAAGGGGGCGCGGCGGCGTTAGGCGCGCTCCAATCGCTCAAGCTGAACGGGAAATTGCTCGTCAATCAGGGACAGATAGAACTCGGGTACACCGAAACAAAAAAGAGGCCTAACGAGGTGCGCGAAGAATCGACTTTGCAGGGAATGACGGCGGTGCAGGCGTTCGATGGAAAGGAAGGTTGGCAGATTTCGCCGTTTCGCGGGCGCAAAGACCCGGAGAAGATGTCGGCCGACGATGTGAAATCGCTCATCGAAGACGCGGAGATCGATGGGCCGCTCGTGGATTGGAAGGCGAAGCAGAGCACGCTGGAATATCTCGGGACGGAAGATGTCGATGGAACGGCCGCGCACAAAATCAAAGTGGTGCGCAAAAACGGCGACGTGAATTTCGTTTATCTCGATCCCGATCACTTTCTCGAGATCCGGATTTTGACGCAGCGAATAAAACACGGCGCGCAGGAGGA
>JBEEGX010000166.1:0-7618 GCA_041167105.1 Verrucomicrobiota bacterium | reverse complement strand
GACCCAACCGCCCGCGAGCAGCATCAATGTCATCAGTCCGATGCCGTAGGCCGCGGCCCAGAAATGCAATTTAATGAGCGATGCGTAACGCCATTCGCGACCCACAAGTCGGGGCACGATGTAATACATCGATCCGAACAGAATCATCGACACGAATGCGTAGAGACCAAGGTGCGAATACGCCACGTTCACCTGCGTGAAGTTGACAAAGCGGGCGACCGATCGCAGCGAAATCAAAATCCCGAGCGCGCTGAACACGGTGTAGGCCATCGCACCGAAGACGGTGAACCGCAGCGTGGGGCTGTAACGCAGCAATTGAAAATTCCCGAGCATCGTCATGTGATGATTCAAGCCGACAGTCGCGACGGGAATGATGGTGAGGATCATGGCGGCGATGCTCGCCGTGACCATCCACGCCGGAAACGGCCCATCGACCAATCGCTGCATTCCGGTCCAACTCGAAAAGATCGCGTAAGTCCAGAAGCCGATGGTGGCGAGATGATAACTGTAAACCGGTCGCCCGATTACTTTCGGGATCATGTAATAGGCGGTGCCGAGCGCGATGGCGCCGAACCAGAGAAACATGAGATTATTCGCGAACCACCACGCCACCGCCGCCTGCATGACGCCTTGCACCGGCACGACGAACAACATCAATTGCGCGGCCGCGTACATCCACGGGAACCAAAGGAACGCGCCGATGAGGTACCATTGCGTGATGTAAATTTGTTCGCCGCGCCGGAAGCGGAACATCAAGACCGCCCACGACATGATGATCGAATAGGCGACGAACAAAATGAGCGCGGCGTACGGCGGAAATTCGAGCCATTGGAAGCCGGTACTTTCGCCGGCCAAAATCGCGCCGACGCCGATGAGCACGCCGAGGTTCCAAAACGCCGCGCCGGTAATGATGAGCACGGGATGACGCAGGACGGTGCGGCAAAGTCGCGCCATTAACCAGATTGCGGTGCCCATCGCCGCCATCGACGCCCAGCCATAGACCATGATGTTCATGTGCGCCGGACGAATGCGGCCCCACGTGAGAAAACTGACGTTGGCTAACAAGTCGGGCGAATGCGCTTTGAAGGACACAAGCCACGCGAGCAAAGTGCCTAACAAGAGCCAGACGATCGCCGAGGTGTAGAACATCAATACCGGCACACGCGTCGAAGCGTCAATGAGAGCGCGCTCGACGATGTCGACGTCGCTCGCCTGCACCGCGTTCGGATTCTGCGGCGCTTTCAATGGAAGTTCAGTGGCGTCCATGATGTTCGTGCAAGATCGACATGTTCATTGCCCAGGCGATGGCGAAGGTGTTTGTTTGCCGCGCACGGGCAAGGGCGAACCAGGTGGAGCTTGCGCTGGAGTCGGCGCCGGTGAAGCCGGCGCTTTTGCGGAAGGCGCGCCCGCCGATGCGGCTGGTGTTGCGCTCGCACCCGGTTGTGAACCCGGCTGAACCGGAGCGGGATTTGTAGCGGCTGCAGGTTGTCCGCGATTTTCCGATTGCGGACCTGCGACTGAATTTGGTTTCGGCGACGCACTCGCGCGCGGCGATGCACTCGCGCCCGGCGACGGTGCAGCGGGAGCTTGTGCAGCAGCGGCGGGCGGCGGCGTCGCGATTGGTCCGGCTAGCGCTGGTTTTTTGTTCGCAAGATCGACAACGGCCAATTCTATCGCGCGCTGAATCGGAATTCGCACGGTACCTTTGTTCTTGTCGATCCAACCGTAAGTGGTGAGCGATTTCGCGTCGTCCTGCAGCGGCTTCACTTTTTCCATGCGCTGCCTCGCCCGTTCCTGCTCGTAATTACTTCCGCGCGGCGACGGACCGATCACGGCAAGCACGATTGCGCCAAACAGAAAAAAGAGCAGAACAATTCCGAGCCAGGTCGAAAGCGGCGCGCGCGACCTAACGAGTTCCCGGATTTGTTCGTTGTCGGCCATATCAATTCACCAGACGCAGCGATTCGATCAGGCGCGGATCGCGCACCGGGAACATCGAAGCGCGCCCGATGACGCGCAGATAAATGAAAGCGAGCGTGGCGCCGATAGCGATGAGCGAAGTGAAATCCCAAATGCTCACCTGCACGCCGGTTCCATGCAACGCCGGCAAAACGATGATGTACATGTCGAGCACCTGCATGCAGATGATCCAGGCCGCGATCGCGCAAAGTTTTCGCGGATCGGTTTTCATGAAACGCATGAGCAGGATCGGAAAGGCGATGAAGAAGCGGCCAAAGACGAGCAACGAACTCAGGTACCACCAGCTCTCGGTGTTTCGCACGATGAAGTATTGCGTCTCCTCCGGCATGTTCGCGTACCAGATGAGCATGTATTGGCTGAAGCCGATGTAGGCCCAGAAAACGGTGAAGGCGAGCATCCACTTTCCCATGATGTGGTAATGCTCGACCGTGACGATGTCTTTGAGATAACCGGCGCGCTGCAAGGCTGTGATCACCAGCACAAGCAACGACATCGAGCTGCCGGCCGCGCCCGCGAAAATGTAAACGCCCCACATGGTCGAGAACCATTTGTAGTTGAGACTCATCAACCAATCGCACGCGCCGAAGGTGAGGCAGAAGGCGAAGAGCGGCAGACTAACGAACGTCAATTTGCGCAGCCAAATGGTGTAGCGCGGGTTGCCGTCCTTATCCTGCAAGATCGACAATCGTCGCAGCAATTGAGAGGCGACGATCCAGAATGCACAAAAGAAGACCGCGCGAATGAGGAAGAAATTCCAATTCAGATACTGCCGTTTCGAATCGAGCACCGGATCGGCGCCGACCGGCGTGTTCATCCATTCGTAGAGATGATGTCGAAGCAGCAGGACCGGAATCAGTAAGATCGACATCGGCAACAGCAGGACGGCGATGTTTTCGAGTTGACGCCTAACAACGACGGTCCACTCCGCGTCGGTCGCGTAATGCACGATCGTCCAGAAGAAACATCCGGCGCAGAGCGTGAAGAAAACCGAGAATGCGAACAGCCAGGAGTAGGCGAACTGGTGCGTGTCGATGACCGCGCCGACGACGCTGAGCACGATCGCGATGAACGCGACTAATGCGAGCAAGATCGACAATCCCCCGAAACGTTCGCTCTCGAAGTATTCGCCTTCCGGTTTTGGAATATCTGTGCGCTCGCTCATTTCTTTGGCGACTCCGCTGGTTTCGGTTGTTCGACCGGCTTATCGAGATCGCCGCGATGCTCCATCGGAACATCGACAACGCTTGCGCCCTGACTCCGCTGCAACGCGCGGAGATACGCGATGATCGCCCAGCGATCATTCACCGGAATGTTCGGCCCGTAAGCCATCATCGTGTTCTTGCCGTTGGTGATGGTGTTGAAAATTTCGCCGTCGGACATTTTGCGAATGCGATCGTCCTGCAACGTCACCACCGTCGTTAGGCCGAATTGCTTGGTCACACCGTTGCCGTCGCCTTTCACACCGTGACACATCGCGCAGGTGATGTTGAACCGTTCGTGGCCGCGCCTCAGCAACTCTTGCGTCACCTCAACCGGAATGCCCGTGCCCCAGTTCGGTCCCATTTTGCCCGTGTCGTGATAATCGGTCGTCGCGCTAAATGCGATTGTCGATCTTGTCGGCGCCGCCGGTACCGCCGCGCTCGGCGTTGCAATTGTTTCCGCTTTCGGAAATTCGTAACCGATCGGCACGGTGCCGGCGATCGGCATACGCTGGCCGCGACCGTCCGCGAAGAAATCCGACGGCGACTGCGCGCGCACTTTCATCTGTCGCACCATGTCTGGAAAAATTTCCCACGGCGTGCGCGGCGAATGTTGCCCACGAAAACCGGCGATGCCGATCAATGTGATCGTCGCCAGCAAAAAAAGTAAAAGGAAGCCGCGCAACATTCGTTAGTCCTCGTGCACGATGGTGATGTGTTCGCCGCCGGTGCGCTCGAGCAGCTCGCGCGCTTCCATTTCGGTAAATCGCGGGTCGCGCGTTTCGATTGCGAGAAAGAAACCGTCGTTCGTCACGCGTTTGAAACGTTCCCAGTTGAAAATCGGATGGTTCCATCGTGGGAGCGCGTTCATGATTTGCCACGCGAAGAATGCAGCGAAGGCGGAGAAGAGCACGGTGAGCTCGAACATGATCGGGAAAAACGCCGGCACCGTGCGCCACGTGTACGGTTTTCCGTGAACGATGAGTGGATAAATCCACCACGAGGGTCCGAACTCGAGGATCATCGCGGTCACGAATCCGGTAATGCCGCCGACCAACACCACTGCGCTCAGCCACGATTTGCCGAGGCCCATCGCGGCGTCCATTCCGTGAATGGGGAATGGCGAATAAACATCCCAGCGTTTGAAGCCCGCGTCGCGCACCGCTTTCGCCGCTTCGTAGAGCGCGTGCGGAGTCGGATACTCCGCCGCCATCGCGAAAACTTTGTGGCCGGACGGTGTTCTCATTGCGTTCTCTCCATTCCGCCGGCCGCGACCGGATGATGCGTTGCAAGATCGACATCGTGATGTGGGTCGGCTTCCGGCACGACGATTTTTACTTCGCTCATCGCGATCATGGGCAAGAACCTAACGAACAGGAGAAAGAGCGAAGTGAAAATGCCAAGCGTGCCGATGAATGTCCAGATGTCGACCCAAGTCGCGTGAAAAATTCCCCACGAGCTCGGAAGAAAATCGCGATGCAATCCGCCGACGATGATAATGAAGCGCTCGTACCACATACCGGCGTTGACGCACATGCAGACGAAATACACGACGAGGATGTTGCGCCGGCACCAGCGGAACCAGAAAAGCTGCGGCGCGAGAAAATTGCAGAAGACCATGCCGACCCACCAGTACCACCAGTAGGGACCGAGCACGCGATTGAAGAAGGCGAAGCGCTCGTATTGATTGCCGGAATACCACGCCATGAAGAATTCCATGGCGTAGGCGTAGGCGACGAACGAGCCGGTCAGCAAAATGATCTTCGCCATTTTGTCGACGTGCTGCGGCGTAATGATGTCGTGCAATTTGAAAATCGCGCGCGCGGGGAGCATCAACGTCAAGACCATGGCGAAGCCGCCGAAAATTGCGCCGGCGACGAAGTAGGGCGGGAAAATTGTCGTGTGCCACGTGGGCAAGATCGACGTGGCGAAATCGAATGACACGACGCTGTGCACCGAGAGCACGAGCGGAGTGGAGAGACCGGCGAGAAGCAGATATGCCATTTCGTAATGCCGCCACTGGCGATTTCCGCCGCGCCAACCGAGCGCGAAAATTCCGAATAGGAATTTTTTGATCTTCGTTGTCGATCTATCGCGCAACGTCGCGAGGTCCGGCACGAGTCCGGTGAACCAGAACAACACCGATACCGTGAAGTAGGTCGAGACCGCGAACACATCCCACATCAGCGGGCTGCGGAAGTTCGGCCAGATGCCGTAGTTGTTAGGCAAAGGCGCGAGATACCACGCCATCCAAACGCGCCCAACATGAATGCCGGGAAAAATCGCAGCGCACATGACGGCGAAGAGCGTCATCGCTTCAGCCGAACGATTGATCGACGTGCGCCATTTCTGCCGCAGCAAATAAAGAATCGCCGAAATCAAAGTGCCGGCGTGTCCGATGCCGATCCAGAAAACGAAATTCGTGATGTCCCAGGCCCAACCGACCGGATGATTCAGTCCCCACGTCCCGACGCCGGTCGAGATTTGATACCCGAGACAGAACAAACCGATCGACGCAATCGTTGCCGTGAAAGTGAACGTGACCCACCACCAACGCGGCGCGCGCGATTCGACCACTCCGGTGATCCGCTCGGTGATCCAACTGAAGTTGCGCCGATGTAACACCAGCGGCGCGCGGCGAATGCGCGCTTCCGGTGAAGTCGAGGCTTCCTCTTCGATAATCTCCGGTGCTGTGGCTTCGTTAGGCATAACTCAATGCAAGATCGACAATCACGGCTCCGCCGGGCTCGAGTTCTCCTCCTCTCCTTCCGGTTCGCGGTCCGACTTCGGATTTAATTTTCCTTTATCGTGTTCGCTTTCGTAATCGTGCTTCACGTTTTCCGTCGATTTCTTCTCGACCGGACTCGCGACTGCAATTTTGCTCGCATCCGGCATTTTCGGATTCGGGTTGCGAATGCGCGCGAGATAACTCGTGCGCGTGTTCACATTCAAATATGCGAGCAATCGATAATTCCGATCCTGCGCTTTCATCTTCGAAACGCGACTCTCCGGATCGCTGATATCGCCGAAGACAATGGCGTCGTTAGGGCAAGCCTGCGCGCACGCGCTCGTGAATGAATCCCGCGGAATGCGCAGATCGCCATTCGTCGCGCCGACACGCGCGTGTGTCGCGATCTTCGCCTCCTCGATTCGCTGCACACAAAACGTGCACTTCTCCATCACACCGCGCATGCGCACGGTCACGTTCGGGTTCTTCTGCAACTTCACGATGTCGGGCGCGCCTTTTTCCGTGAGCGGACCGAGATACTCGTGCCACGTCGCGAGTTGCCCCGCGATTTTCTTTTTGCCGACCGGCCGCTGATTGTAATCGAAGAAATTAAAGCGCCGCACTTTGAACGGGCAATTGTTCGCGCAATACCGCGTCCCGACACAACGGTTGTAAGCCATGATGTTGAGACCGTCCTCGCTGTGCACGGTCGCGTTCACCGGACAAACCGTTTCGCACGGCGCGTTCTCGCAGTGCTGACACATCATCGGCTCGTGCACCATCTCGGGATTCTGCGGATACTCTTGTCGATCTTGATTGAATCCTTTCTCGCTCGCGTAATAACGATCGATACGAATCCAATGCATCGCGCGACCGTGGCTCACCTGTAATTTTCCGACGACCGGAATGTTGTTCTCCGCCTGACACGCGACGACGCATGCGCTGCAACCGGTGCAAACATTGAGATCGACCGCCATGCCCCATTGCTGTTCCGCGGTCAACGGCGGATGCGCATAGAGCGATGGAAGTTTCGAAGGCAACTCTTCGTCGCCCGCGATCTTCTTCACGAAATCGTTTTCTTCGCGGTAATGATCAAGCGTCGCTTCCCTGACGAGTCCGCGGCCTTCGATGCTCCAATGTTCCTGCGTGATCGAGAGCGGATATTTGCGGCCGACTTTCTCGACGGTAATGCGTTCGATGTTCTTTCCGTCCGCGACGGCGAAGTGCGGCGTGTTCGCCGTTCGCAGATAAAATGCGTTGAAGCCACTTTGCTCCGCCGTCGTCGGATGCGCTTCGACATTGCCGCCCGCATACGGCAGCGAATCGAATCCAGGCATCTTGCGTCCGTAACCGATCGGGATCGTGATCGAATTGTCCGCGTGACCGGGCGAAACGATGACCGCGATTTCAAGCTCGCGCGTGATCGGCGAATTATTCGCGTCTCGTGCAAGATCGACAATCGATATGCGGATGAGATCGCCCGTCTCCACTCCGAGCTGCTTCGACATCTTCGGACTAATGAGCGCGGCATTGTCCCAAGTCAGTTTCGTGATCGGGTCGGGCAACTCCTGCAGCCAGCCATTATTAGAATAGCGGCCGTCGTCCATGGAGTAATCGCGCACGAAAACGATTTCCGGTTTCTCCGCCGTCGGCGCTGAAGTCGTACTCCACGATTGTTGCACGGCCGCCGCGGCGCCGGCGGCAATGGCTC
>JBEEGX010000165.1:0-3208 GCA_041167105.1 Verrucomicrobiota bacterium | reverse complement strand
TTTCAAAGGCGAGCTGCTTCTTCGCTTCCATCGGATGCGCTTCGTTAGGCAATTGTCGATCTAACAAGAGCGGATAGTAACGCGTCATCAGCTCGTCCGAGATACTCATGAGCTTCCCGAACATTTCCGCAGCCGGCTCATTCACGCCGACGAAATTGCCCAGGCTCTTGCTCATCTTCTTTATCCCATCGAGCCCTTCCAGAATGGGCAGCAGCAACACCACTTGCTCCGGCATCCCCTCTTCGCGCTGAAATTCGCGGCCGACGAGATTGTTGAAGAGCTGATCGGTTCCGCCAAGTTCGACATCCGCCTTCACCATGACCGAGTCCCAGCCCTGCATGATCGGATATTGAATTTCATGCGCGCGGATTGGCTGTTGTTTCGTGATGCGCTCGTGAAAATCTTCGCGCTGCAATAATTGCTGCAGCGTCATGCGGCTATTGAGCCGAATCACATCCTCGAAACTCATGGCGCGGAACCAATCGCCGTTCGCCACCATCTCAGTTCGCGCCGGGTCGAGAATCTTGAAAGCTTGTTCGCGATACGTTTTCGCGTTCGCCAGAACTTCATCGTGCGTCAGATGCGGCCGCGTGGCCGAGCGTCCGCTTGGATCGCCGATCATCCCGGTGAAATCACCGATGATGAGCACGGCGAGGTGGCCGAGATCCTGGAACTGCCGCAACTTCCGCAGCACAATCGTGTGACCGAGATGAATGTCCGCGCTGGTGGGATCGACGCCGAGCTTCACACGCAATGGCCGGCCTAACGACAGCTTCTGCCGCAGTTCATCCTCGCTGATGATTTGCGCGGCGCCGCGTTTGAGTAACGCGAGCGCTTCATCCGGTTGCATGTCGCTACGGAACACGCGCCGCGTTAAAATGCCAGTCCGGCGCGGACCTATTTATTTTTGTTCAACAGCTCGCGCACGTCTTCGATCGACATCGGTTTGTTCTTGCGCTGGAACTCAACTGATTTCTCGCTTTTGCCGCGATCGAGAAACGGCCGCTGCTCCGCAAACTCACGCGTGTTGGCCGCTTTGTTCGCATCGGCCGACGCGCGCACCAAAGCCGAGGTCGATGTCGAATATGTGCGGAGTGACGATGTCGATCTTGTCCGAAATGTGGAACGATCGCGCGCGGCATAGTACGGCTTCGAGTTGAATTCCTTCGCCGAATAATCGCGCGTTCCGCCAAATGGCTTCGGCTTCTGTTTCTGCTCGAAATAAAACGCATTTACGTTCGCGCGTTTGTTGACCGATGTGCGGTCGGCGACGAATTTTTTCTTCTGCGCGGAATTCTCCAGCGTCGTGTTCGGTTTGAGCAAACGATCCAGCAGCTTCTGCTCTTGCTCCTGCGCCTGTGCGCTGGTCGCGATCAGGACGAGCGCGAGGAGTGTCTTCACGCATTTCAGCGTGATCAATTCGCGACGCGATTAAAAGGAAATTGATTCACTCGCCTCCCGGCTCGGGAACCCTCTCGGGCCGCCCGTCCACGTCGCCCGGCTCCCGCCGGCTCCGTTGTCGATCGTGCGCGATGTCGATCTTAGCGACCAAGTGCGGCGCGCAGCGAGGACGCGTACGGCGGCGGCGAGACGCGGCCGCGCAAGATTCCATCGGCTGTCACGGGTCGACGATAATATTGTTCGTTCTGGCCCTTCAGCGTCGCGACGACTGCGCCTTCCAATGACGCGCCCGCAAACAAACCTTTGCTGCGGCTGTAAGTATACACAGCGGCCTTTGGTGTGACGCTCGCCTCCGCCGTACGCCCGACCGGACCGGCGGCAGCGCTTACGTCGCCGCCGAGTGTCACATTCGTGCCGCGCGAAAATGCGCGCACCGCCGCGTCGTTATTCAACACGAAAACAAAGTCGGTAACTTCAGCGCCGATCTGCGCGCCCCAGCCCGCGCCGCCGGTGCCGATGAACGACGGCCCCGACCAGCCGTGACGCGTCCGGGCTACGACGACACCCTTGCCGCCGCGCCCGCTAAAAATGAATCCGGCTTTGACCACGCTGATGATGGCGAGACCGCGCGCGTTGCGCAAAACGCTGCGGGGAATGTTTCGTTCGGGCATGGTGCGAAACTGCCGAATGATGTTCGCGGAACGATCGACCACTTCTTGTTGCGCGAACGTGAATGTGATCGAGGAAAGAAAGACGAGCGTCGTGAGAAGGATTAGCTTTTTCATCGTGCTCGTTAGACGTATGGCGAGATCGTTTTATTTCAATGGACGCTTTGATCGACAATCAAGATGACGCCGCATTCATGCGGGAAGCGCTGCGGCTGGCCAAGAAAGCGCACGCCGCCGAGGAAGTGCCGGTCGGGGCGATCGTGGTGCGCAACGGCAAGATTGTCGCGCGCGCCTACAATCAAGTTAAGCTGTTAAAGGATGCGACCGCGCATGCCGAGATGCTCGCGCTCACGCAAGCCGAGGCCGCGGTGGGCGATTGGCGCCTGACGGATTGCGATCTCTTCGTTACGAAAGAGCCATGCCCGATGTGCGCAGGTGCGGCGGTGCATGCACGGATTCGCCGCGTCGTATTTGGCTGCGCGGACGAACGCGGCGGCGCGGCCGGCAGCATTGTGAACCTGCTGCAAATGCCAACGCTGAATCATCATTGCGACATCACGTCCGGAGTTTTGACTAACGAATGCGCGGCAATCCTGCAGGATTTTTTCAAACGTAAACGCGCGAAGATCGACAACGCGTAAGATCGACAAGTACTGCCTCGCTAGGACTCGAACCTAGACAAAGTGATTCAGAGTCACTTGTGCTACCATTACACCACGAGGCAAGACGCGGGCGAAAAGATTAAAGCAGCCCGCGCGCGGCGCAACTCAGCGACCGTTCAGTGAAAACTCCGAGCCCTCGCGCGCGGCATCCACTTTCATCTTGCTGCGTCGCTCGCGCACGAGCTCACGCGCGCGGTCGACCATTTTGTCGATCATGTCGTCGTCGTGATTCGGGTCGTGATGAAACAGTAAAAGCTGGCCGACATTCGCGTCCACTGCGAGATCGACCGACGTGGTCAACGAGCCGTGGCCCCAACCGATGTGCTGTTGGTATTCCTCGTCCGTGTATTGCGCATCGAGAAAGAGAATGTCGGACTTGTTCAAAAACTCGACCAGTTTCGCGCGTTCGGTTACGGCGAACTTGCGCGCCTGTTCCGGGGTAGCGCGCGCGCATGCTTCGGCGTGCAATTTGCGAAA
>JBEEGX010000164.1:0-5086 GCA_041167105.1 Verrucomicrobiota bacterium | reverse complement strand
CGACGCCGCACTCATGCCCGGCACGAGCGTGAACTTCGGCTTCAAGTCCGCGCAGGGCGCTTTCACTTTGAACGGCGGCATCGGTGGCGTCGGCGGTTTCAACCGAATTGGAACGGACGGCCCGCTAGAGGCTGGAACTCTCTCTGCCGCGGGCTCGTCCGTTCCTTTCGGTGGAAGGTTAATGGAAATCCTGGCCGGTTTCGCCGGTTCGTTAGGCGGAGTTGTAGCCGCTGCCGCCGGCTGCGGCGCGGTCGGTTTGCTTTCGGGCGGCAAAGGAATCGTTAGGCGGATTGTCGATCTTGCCGGAGTCGGCGCGGACGCGCTCGCTGCGCGCACCGCCATCTCCGGTTCCGCGTTTGCCAATGCTCTCGCGCTCGCCGGTTCCACTTTCACCGGCGGGTGCGCGCTCGTTTCGATCGGCGCGATGCTGGTGCCAAACTTTTGCGTGTCTTCGATCGTCGCCTGCAAAATCGGCGTATCGACCTGCGGCACGGTCTGGTCGCGCTCCTGGTCTTCACGCACGCGCGCACTCGCGAATTGCTCGAGCACTTTCGCGATCGGCAGCGGAATCTGCATCACTTCGTCTTGCGGAACGCTGCGGACGAAAATCTCGGGAATCTGTTCGTAAATCGCAGCGAGCGATGTGGCCGGTTTGCCGGTCGCCATTCCTTTTTCGATTTCCGACGCTTTCAACAAGACGCGGCGATTGGGGTCGAGCGTGTCGGCGGGCTTAAGGTAACCGGCCGGAATATGACTGAGCACGTCGGAAAGTTGTAGCGTAAGGGTGCGCTCGATTTTCGGTTCGATCGCCATCACCACTGCCGGCGGCAATCCGCTCGGTCGCGGCATACGCGTTGTCGATCTTTCATCCGCCTGTCCGGCTCGGCCTGTCGATCTTGGCGCAGCGCCGGCCGCGACTTCGAATGGATCGAGCGGCGCGATCGTGCGCGTCGAATTCGGCATGATCGTCTTCCCGAGTTTTTCGCCGCTCGGTTTTTCCATCGGCGTTGCGCGCACGGGCGTGCGCGGCGGCGCCGAACGGAACCGCGCCTTTACCATTTCAAATAAATCTGCGAACGGAACAGCCATGTCGATCAATGATCCTCCGAGGTGACGCGCCAGATTTCCTCCAGCGTGGTGATGCCTTCGATGGCTTTCTCGATGCCGACCACGCGCAACGTCTTCATGCCTTCGTTCACCGCCTGGTTCTTGATCGCGCTCGCGGACGCGCGTTTGATGATGAGACGGCGCACCGTTTCGCTAATGGGCAACGCTTCGATGATCGCGACCCGGCCGAGATAACCGCGGCCTTTGCATCGGTCGCAGCCCATGCCCTGATAGAACACGGCGTCCTTCGCTTTCTCGATGTTGAGCTTGTCGAGAACTTCGGGCTCGGGGACAAATTCTTCGCGGCAGTTCGTGCACACGCGCCTAACGAGTCGCTGCGCGCAGGTCATGAGCAGCGAGCTGGCGATGAGAAACGGCTCGATGCCCATGTCGTCCAGTCGCGTGATCGCGCCGGCCGCATCGTTCGTGTGCAAGGTTGAGAGCACCTGGTGACCGGTGAGCGCGGCCTTCACCGCGATGTCCGCGGTTTCGTTGTCACGAATTTCACCCACCATCACGATGTCGGGGTCCTGACGCAGGATGGATCGCAACGCGGACGCGAAATCGAGACCGATGTCGTTGCGCACCGCCACCTGATTGACGCCGGTGAGCTCGTACTCAATCGGGTCCTCCACCGTCACGATGTTGTATTGCGGATTGTTCAGCTCGTGCAGAACCGAATAGAGCGTCGTCGTTTTACCGGAACCGGTCGGGCCGGTGACGAGAATCATTCCGTGCGGCGCGTCGATCGCGTGCCGGAATTTCGAGAGCGTGTCGTCGTCCATGCCCATTTGGTCGATCGACCCGGTGAGCGCGGATTTGTCGAGAATACGGATGACGATTTTTTCGCCGTGCGCCGTCGGTAAAATTGAAATACGAAGATCGACATCTTTTCCCATCACGCGGATGCGGAAGCGGCCGTCCTGCGGAATGCGGCGCTCGGCAATGTTGAGGCCGGCGAGAATTTTGATACGCGACGTGATCGCGAGCTGCAGCGCTTTCGGCGGCGACTCCGCCAGCATCAATTCGCCATCGACGCGGTAACGCAGCTTCAGCGTGTTGTGAAATGGCTCGATGTGAATGTCCGATGCCTTTTCCTTGATCGCCTGCGCCAGGATCAAATTGACGATCTTGATGACGGGCGCGTCTTCCGAATCCGCCGCCAGCCGGTCGAGATCGATCTCTTCTCGCGAGGTTTTTTGGACTTCGAGATTGTCGGCAACCGATTGCGCCGCGGCTTCGTCCGAAACCTGACGCAACATCTGGTTCATGTTCGCGCCGCCGGTCACACCGCTCAGCGCCACTTCCACTGCGCGCTCGGTCGCGATCATCGGAATGATGTCGAGCTGCACGCGCCGCTTCAGGTCGTCGACCGCGAGCACGTTCGTCGGGTCGGCCATGGCCACGAAAAGTTTTCCGTTCAGGCGCGCGATCGGCACCAGCTTGTTCGCCTTCGCCATTTCGCGCGGCACCAGCGCCATGATTTCTTCCGGCACGCGCACCTTTGAGAGATTCACCGGCGGCGTATTCAGGCAACGCCCCATCGAGAACGCCATGTCCTGCTCGGTCACGAACTGTTTGTCCGTCAAAATCTTGAGCAAGCGTCCGCCTTCCTGCTTCTGCAGCGCGACTGCTTCCTCGAGCTGGTTAGGCAGAAGTAATCCGTCCTCGATCAGGACGTCGGCGATGCGCTCTCCGAAAGATTTACTTCTCATGACGTTGTCGATCTTGCACGTTGTCGATCTTCGTTAGGCCGGTTCTTCAAACGCGCGTTTCCAGCCGGTAAATCGACTGCAGGTTTTTTACGATCGTCGCCGGACGCGCCAGGTACCACGTCACCGAGTAATCGACCGATTGTTCGACCGCCTCGCGGCCACTGGCATCAAAAGGATTACAGCACGCCACCATGATGGTGCGGCTCACCAGATCGAACGGCACAAACAAACGCCCGAGTGTGAGATGGTCCGGCAACATCGGCGCGATCTGCCGGTCGAGGTCGTAATACTCGAGCGGCACGTAAGCGAACTTCGTCCGGTCGATTAAGGCCGAGAGAACCTTCTCCACGCATTCCGCGTTGTCCTTGCACAATTTGTCGAGCAACGACGACGCCAGCGCCCGCCCGGTCAGGTTCCTGTTCAACTGCGTCACCGCGTGCAACCCCGCCGTGATCTCCGCTTCGTCGAACAACTGCTGCACGATTAAAAATTTCGCGAGATGATCGTCCCCGCGCTCGATCAGATTCGCCATGCGGCCGACGTTTGCGCCCACGTCGATGAGCGCGCCGTTCACGCCCGTCACGCCGCTGTGCGGATTGTCGATCAAACCGCTCTTGTCCGCGATGGCATGGCCGCTCGCCTGCAAACGCGTTTCGATCTCGCCTAACATTCCCAGGATGTCCGGCGCGTTCGGGTCCTTCACCAGAATGAGCTCGCACTCCTGCATCGCCAGCGTGTAGGAGCCGGCATTGAAATACGATTCCGCCAGGCGTCGCGACACGCGCAACGAATCGTCGTGCTTGCCGATTTTGCCGTAGGCGTCCTTCAGGATCTCGAGCGAATGATAGTCGTCGGGTTGTGTTTGAGTGATAGCCTCAAACATTTCGATCGTCTGTACGATCTGATTATGTTCCTCGTCGGAGAGCGTGTGTTCCAGCACGGCATCGGGCTAAAAAGCTAAAACCATGCCCCTGCTCCCTCGTGTGCCTCTTAAATTTGAGACTTTCTCAGATTTGTTGCAATTGAGTCACAATTCCGTTGTCGCGGCCCGTCGCGATCGCGACAATCCAACAGCGGGTCGCGCTGCGTCGCGGAGCGACAACGTTCAATTGGGTAAACGAACTTCAGCGGCTAGCGCCAGGGAGCGTAGCAGATCTGGCCGGCTAGCGCCGGGAGCGTAATCTAGCAGATGTCGATCTTGCGCTCCGACTTCTGGCTTCTGGCTTCTGCCCTTTGCCTTCTGTCTTCTGTCTTCTGTCTTCTGTCTTCTGATCTCCGTTCTGACTTCTGACTTCTGACCTCTGACTTCTCTTGATTGCGCCTTCTACTTTCTAATTTCTCCTTTATAATTTCTGCGTCGTGCTTCGCCGTCCCCGTTCCCCTTTCATCCTTCATCCTTCGCGGCCCGTCGCAACAGCGACCGTCCAACAGCGGGTAAACCAATCCGGCCGGCTAGCGTCAGGGAGCGTATCCTTCATCCTTCGTTCGTCAGCGTTCACGCTGATCGAACTCTTGGTCGTCATCTCCATCATCATCATCCTGATGGGCCTGCTCTTTCCGGCGTTCAAAGGCGCGCAGGATCAGGCGAAGCGAGCGCAAGCGAAGAACGATCTCTCGCAGATTGTAACCGCGGTGAACGCGTACTATACGGAGTATGGGAAATACCCTGTGCTCGGGACTGCTAGCAGTTCACCGAACGACTTTTGGATTGGTGACTGGAATAGCGCAGACCTGTTCAACGTGCTGCGTGCCGACGGCTTTTCCTGGGACAGTACCTCGGGCGATAATCTTAACCCAAAACGGATCGTGTTTATGAATCCACCACCCGCGAAGAATTCGAGAGGGGGAGTTAGTCAAACCGATGGAAAATATTACGATCCGTGGGGGAGCGTTTACCGACTGCGCATCGACTGGGATTACGACAACGGTTTGGTCAATCCATACGCGGCTGGAGCGGGCGGCAATCCTATCAACTTTGGGGTTATTGGGTTTTCGATTGGCAAAGATCAGGTGAGTGCAGCCGACGGTAATAACGGCAAATACAAAGTGACCGGACAAACCAATGACGGCGACGACGATGTCCTGTCGTGGCAGTAACGGAATGCGCAGTCTTCGACTACTTAGCGCGGCGCGCGCATTTACGTTATTGGAAGTTCTTCTCGTTATCGCGATCATTGCTCTCGTCGCTGTCTTCCTTTTGCCGTCGTTGGGCACGGGATCGGCGCGGAATCTGGATGGAGCATCGCGTCAGTTTGCTGCCGATT
>JBEEGX010000163.1:0-18613 GCA_041167105.1 Verrucomicrobiota bacterium | reverse complement strand
TTTTGCTCGCGTTACTCGGTGGTCTCGGCGGAATCATCCTCGCCTATTGGCTAGGCGACGTGCTTCTCTCGCTCCTCCCGCCAACGCCCGTTCCGCTCGCGCTCGACCCACAACCGGACGGCCGCGTGCTTTTATTTGCCTTCGCGGTCGCAATTATTAGCGGCGCGATCTTTGGGCTCGCCCCAGCATTGCAAACAGCGCGCTGGAATCTAACCCAAGGCCTTCGCGAACGAGCGATCGCTACCGGCGGCGGCGCGGCCAGCCGCTGGAGCTTGCGCAATCTCTTAGTCATCGCGCAAATTGCGATGTCGCTGCTGTTGCTGATTGGCTCGGCTTTGTTCCTAAAAGCATTTCATAGCGCACAGGCCATTAACCCCGGCTTTCGCACCGAGGGCTTGGCTTTGTTGACCATCGATCCGACGCTCGCCGGTTATGATAAAGTGCGCGGCGGGCAAGTCGCTCGTTCCATTCTCGATCAAGTGCGGCAGGACACGCGCGTGACCAGCGCCGACTTGAATCAGTGGGTGCCGCTCGGATTCGGCGGCCAGGGCCGCACGATCATGGTGGAAGGACGCGATGCCAGCGACGAGCACAACCGTCGCCTCGGCAATCTCAGCCCGATTACTCCCGGCTATTTCGAAACCATGGGGATTCCCTTAATGCGGGGACGCAAGTTTGCCGAGCAGGATTGCACGAACGCCGCCGCACGCGTGGCGGTCATCGACGAAACCGCGGCGGAACAGTTTTGGCCTAACGAGGACCCGATCGGACGCCGGTTCCGCTTTCTGGTGGACAACGAGCCGATCGAAGTCGTCGGGATCGTGCGGAATTCGAAAGCGCTCACGCTCGGCGAAACGCCGGTTCCGATGATGTACATTCCATTTGTCGATTTACCCGACGGCGGCATCACGCTGTTCGTGCACACCTCCGGTCCGCCCGCGCCGGTCTTGAATGACGTTCACCAGATTGTACGCAAGATCGACATGCGCATTCCGATTACGTACGAGAAGACCATCCGCGACCATCTCGCGTTCGCTTTGTGGCCGTCGTGGATGGGCGCGTTGTTGTTAGGCAGCCTCGGCCTTCTCGCTCTCGTGCTCGCGTCCATGGGCGTCTACGGCGTGATGGCGTATTCGGTAAGTCAACGCACGCGCGAGCTCGGCATTCGCATGGCGCTCGGCGCCCAAGCGCGTCAGGTCCTGCAATTGGTTTTGCAACAAGGGATGACGCTCGCCGGCATCGGCTTGGTCATCGGGCTCATTACCGCGTTTGCATCCACGCGGCTGATTGGCGCTTTGCTCTACGGCGTTAATCCTAACGACCCCGCAATTTTCGCGAGCGTGACTTGCGTTCTCGCCCTCGCCGCATTGGCCGCCTGCTATTTGCCGGCGCGGCGCGCGGTCAAGATCGATCCGATTATTGCGCTGCGATTCGAATAATCATCGGGCGCCGCCCACGGTGAGCTGCTGCAGCGCACGATGATCTTCCTCCGCGCGCGCGAACAAGCCGACGCGGCGGTAACATTCTTCGCGTTTCTCCAATGCGGCCGGCGTTTGTTGGATCGCGAGCGCGCGCGAGAGCGAGTCGATCGCGGCAAGATGATTACCGCTCTGCATCTCGAGCTCGCCGCGATATTGCCAGGCCGAGACCAGACCTGCGTCCAACTGTGTGGCCGTTTTTATTTTTTCGAGCGCCTCATCGCCGCGGCCAACCTTAGTTAAGGCATAGCTAAGCTCGGCCAATGCGCCGGCGGATTTCGGATCGAGCTCAGCCGCTTTCTCTGCGTCTTGTAATGCCAGCAGCGGCTGCGCGATCTCATTCAATTGCCAGGCACGCGCAATAAAGTGATCGGGGTTTTTCGGCTCAACCGAAATCGCGGAATCGAGCCGGCTCATCACCTCGAGAAAATCAGATGTGAGCGATTCCAGCCGTACTGGTTGTTTGATCGACAATCGATCGCACTCCTTTGCCCGGCCGAGACCGATGAGCGCGAGCGCTTGAAACAGTTTCGGGCGCATCGCCCATGGCGCGAGGCGCACCGCCGTCTCCGCTTGCTCCAACGCGAGTTCGGCATCGCCGCAGCGCAGCAACAGCAATGCGCTGTCGCCCAGCAACCCGACGTCACCGGGCAACGCCGCTAGCTTCGCCTCCAGTTCGCGCAACTGGTCGAGATACTTCCCGACATTTTCGAATAAACGCGCCCAGCGCTGCACGCGCGGCTCGTTAGGCGCAAGCTTCTGCGCGTGATGCAAATCGCTGAAGGCGTCGTCCCAATTGCGCAATCGCCGATAACACACCGCGCGATTGATCCGCGCGACGGCGTTGTCTTTCACCTTGAGCGCATTCGTCCATTCGTCGATCGCTTCGCGCCAGTGTCCCCGCTTTTGCTCGGCCTTTGCGATTTTCTCATGCACGCGGCGGCGCTTCGGCTCGGCCGTCGCCACTTCGCGCCACGCTTGCAATGCGCGCGCCATATCGCGTTCGTCGCGCGCGATGTCGCCTTCGAACTCCTGAATTTTCACCGGCGCCGGCTGAACCGCGCCGCGCCAATTGTTCAGCGTCTCCTTCGCGCCGTCGTGATCGTGAAGACGCAATTGCACCTGCACCAGTTTGCGCCAGTTGCGCGAAGCCTTCGGTTGCCGCCGGATCAACTCCCGTGCGATCGGCGCCGCACTTTCGTAGGAATGGTTCCGCATCTCGTGCAGAAGCTGGCGCCGTAACGCTTTTTCCTCGCGCACATTTTGCGGTTCGCATCCGAAAAGCGCCAGAGTGACCGCGCAAATGAAGATGTCGATCTTGCGCGAACGGAAAGAATTCATTTGCCGCGATCAATCTAAAATCGAAAATCTAAAATCGGAAATTGTTATGCCATCCTTCGACATCGTTTCGGAAATAGACCAGCAGGAAATCGACAACGCCCTTAATCAAGCGCGCAAGGAACTCGCGACTCGCTTCGATTTCAAGGACGTAAAGACCGAGGTGGCGTACGAGAAAGACAAGATTGTTCTCACCGCCGATGACGCGATGCATTTGAAAGGCCTGCGCGAGATTGTCATCGCGAAACTTTCCAAGCGCGGCGTCGATCTTCGCAATGTCAAACAGGAGGAGCCGGCGATTTCTTCAATGGGGCATGCGCGGCAGGAATTGAAAATTCAGCAGGGACTCGAGGGCGACAAGGCCAAGGAAATCATGCAGGCCATCAAAGGCCAGGGTTTTAAAACGCAGTGTCAATTGCAAGATCGACAAGTGCGCGTCACCGGCAAAAAGCGGGATGCGCTGCAGGAAGTGATTGCGTTTGTGAAGAGCCGCGACTTCGCCGTGGCGACCAATTTCAAAAACTTCCGCGATTAACCGCCTTGCACCGGCGGCATGATCGCGACTTCGTCGCCGTCGTTGAGCGCGTGATCGCGTTTTACGAATTCGACGCCGATTCCGAACAGGATCGATTTGTCATGCGCGCACAGCGCCGGCTTCTCCGCGTAAATCCGTTCGAGCAAATCAGCGATTGTCGATCTTTCCGCAAGATCGACATCTAACTCTGAGATGCCGGCGACATCGCGCAATTGCGCAAAAAAACGCGCACGCACTTTCATTTGACCAATTCCTTCCGCAGCACGCCGATGCACGGAAGATTGCGGTAGCGTTCGTCGAAATCGAGCCCGTAGCCGACGACGAATTCATCTTCGATTTCGAAGCCGACGTAATCGGCATCGACCGGCCGCGCGCGCTGTTTCTTTTTTTGCAGCAGCACACACACGCGCATGCTGCGCGGCTGCGCCGTGTGGAGTTTCTCGCGAATGGCGGCGAGGGTGTGACCGCTGTCGAGAATGTCGTCGAGCAAAAGGACATGTCGATCTTTCACGTCGGGCGGCGCGACTTGTTTGAAAATGACTTCGCCGCTGGTTTGCGCTTTGCCGTGATAACTGGCGACGCTCAGGCAATCGAGTTTCAGCGGCAGCGGAATTCGTCGCAACAGATCGGCCATGAACATGAGGCTGCCATTCAGGATCGCGATGACGGTCAATTCGCGATCGCGATAATCGCGCGAGATTTGGCCGGCGATCTCGTCGAGCCGGCGCAAAATCGTCGCCTCATCGAATAAGATGCGCTCGAGATCTTCCTGCATGTGCGATGGCATTAGGCCATCGCGCATGGGAAAGATCAATCCGCGATGAAGATGTCGATCTTGCCTTGCGCCGACGATCAGTGGCGACGCGGTTTCTTCGGCTTGTCGATCGTGTGCGTCACTTTCGCGTAACCGAAGGAGGTCGCGCCATTGGCCAGGTTCGTCGCTGGATCGATCGCCTGCCGCATCCAGGTCAGATGCGCGACATCTTTCTTGTCGATGGTTGCGCTGATGAAATCGCCGGCGAAACGATTTGTGCCGCTACAATCCGCCGCGATGCAAATCGGTCCGGTGTGAATCGGCGTTTCAATTGTGCGCACCTCCCACGTCGGCAGCGAGCTGTTGGCGTTAAAACTTTCCGCCCACATTACGGCCCAAGTGCTGTTCGTTAGGTCGCCGGTGTCGGGAGTGTAATAATAGATCACGCCGACGTGACCGGGCGCGCCCGCAGCGACCCAGCTGAAAATCGCGGTGCCGGTGGTGGTGCCCGGAATCGCCGGCAATTTCGCCCACGTCGCGCCGCTGTTAGCGGAATGCGCGAGCACGACTTGTTTCCCGCCGGCCGGGTTCAATTCTTCAGATGCGACCCAAAGTTGATTGTCGCGCGCGATGGCCGCGCTCGGGAGCGCGAGCGGCATCGGTAGGCCGGTCGAACGAATATCGGAAATAATCGAGCCGGTCGTGCCCGGATGATAAACGTAGAGTTTCAACTCCGGCACGTCCTGTGGCAGCGTGCCGTAAATTTTCGTGATCTGAAGCACGTCGGTGCTGCCGGGAATTTGCAGCAGCGGGCCGGTCTGCGGTTCGAGTAATCCCGCGCCGATGGAGGTTGGCGTCCATGTCGATCCACCGTCGGTGCTGTGCAAAAACGCGGTTTCGTAAAGCCCCTGGTTCGTCACTTCAAACGCGGAGGTCGGCGTGGGCGCGAGCACCCACATGCGATCTGTGCCGCCGGGCACGACCGCCGGATTGCAGGCGAACGTGTCGCCGCGATCGTCACTCGTGCACACCGCGGTCGTGCCGGCGTACGGATAATCGAACGTGAAATAGAGTCGCCCGTTCGGATCGACTGAGATCGAGCTGTCCGAATTCAGATTGAGCTGCGACGCGTAAATCGGTCCGGGCAATTCCGTCCAAGTCGCGCCGCTGTCGATCGAGCGATATAGATGTTGCAGTGCGCTGATGTAGATCGTGCCGTCAGGCGCGGTGGCGATGAGCGGCTCGTTACCGTGGATTCCGACCGCAATCGGTCCGGTCACTTGCGTCGTGATTTCCGGTTTTGCTTTCGCGAACAACGCCGCCGCGCTGGCGATGATCAAAAACGCGACAGCGCCGCGCCAGAATCGTTTTGTGAACTGAAGATGTGTTTCCATAGATGCCTCCTCCGAAGTGAGGTTGAAGTCCTCACTGACTATGTTCGGAAACGAACGGCAAAGTGCGCCTATGACGCGCGAATTTATTTTGTCAGCGCATGAATGGTTGTCGATACCGCGGGAAACGGTTCTGTTGGTCGCAACCGCCCGACAAATGGCGTTAACTAGTCAGGCATTTGGATGACGGTGTTGTCAGGTTATCCCCTACGAATTATCTCGCAATCTACGGTTAATTCTGTCTGACTGCGGGCGCGAAAATTTTCTGCGCAATGCGTAGGATTTTTCGCACTCAGACCTCAATCATCCCAAGGAACACCTCATGAAACTAGCTCCCAAAACGTTTATCGTCTTGCTGGCAACGTTCGCGTGCGCGGGAGCATTCGTGCCCCTGCCAACGCAAGCGGCCAGCCAGATCACCATCAACAGCGCGAGTGTCGATCAAGCGACGCACGTGCTCACCGTCACTGGTCAAAATTTCGGCGACACCAAACCAGTGGTGAAACTAAATAGCATCGCGCTTAATGTAACGAGTAATTCGCCGAGTGCGCTGCAGGCAAATATTCCAGCGGACTTCAATCCAGGAACGTATCTGCTCTCCGTTATCACCGGAAACGGAACAGCGTCTACCGGTTATTTCGACGTCAGTATCGGCAGCACTGGCCCGCAAGGACCTGCGGGTCCGGCGGGATCGCCTGGGCCGATTGGACCGAAAGGGGATAAAGGTGACAAGGGTGATGCGGGTGCGCCTGGCGCGCAAGGGCCGCAGGGCGAAGTTGGATCAGCTGGTGCAATGGGAACGATGGGCTCACCTGGTGCCCAAGGTCCGAGAGGTGAAGTCGGAGCAACGGGGGCGCAAGGACCACAAGGCGAGAGCGGAGCTCAGGGACTCGCGGGATCGAAAGGCGACAAAGGAGACGCTGGTGCGCAAGGAATCGCAGGAGATTCAGGACCTAAGGGCGATGTTGGTGCGGTTGGTCCTCAAGGACCGAAGGGCGACACCGGCGTTAGCGGCGCGCAAGGAGCGCAAGGCGAAGGCGGGCCGATAGGACCTCAAGGTGAAAAAGGAGATAAGGGAGATGTTGGTTCACAAGGACCAGTCGGCCCACAAGGTACGGCAGGTCCTCCGATTGACGAGAATCGGGGAAATGGAAACAGCAGCGCTGTCGGAGTGCAGGCGCTAGCGAATAACACCACCGGAATCAACAACACCGCAACTGGCTGGCAATCTCTCAATAAAAATGCTGATGGGTTTTGGAACACTGCGACCGGTTATCAAGCGCTTTACAACAATAAAGAAGGCACACTCAATACCGCTACGGGTGTGCAAGCATTGTTCAGCAATATCAGCGGCACAAACAACAGTGCTGCTGGCGTGTGGAGCTTGTACTTCAATACCACTGGCTCTGAAAATACCGCAATCGGTCATCAGGCGTTGTATCGCAATGACTCGGGCTACGAAAACACCGCTACCGGATACCACGCACTCTTTTTGAACACGACTGGTAACTACAACATCGCAATGGGAGCGAATGCACTTCAGAAGAATACTGACGGGCATTTCAACACTGCCATCGGTCAAAGCGCTCTCGGCAATCTCGGTATTGATGGAGTGCCTAGTAACAACAACATCGCGATCGGTGCCGGTGCTGGATTGAGTCGCTCTGCGGGTGACAATAATATCTACATTGGCAATTACGGAGCACCATATGGCGCGGAGTCGAACACGATCCGTATCGGAGGTGACACGGGTTATGGCCAGCACACACAAACATTCCTCTCTGGAATTTTCGGCGCCGGCACAGACGTCGCCGGCGTTCCAGTTTTTGTCGATGCCCGCGGCAAACTGGGAACCTTGCCTTCGTCGCAGCGATTCAAACAAGACGTCGCGGGGATGGACAAGGCCAGCGAAGCAATTCTGTCGCTCCGCCCGGTCACGTTTCGCTATACCAAAGAGCTCACGAAAAATGGCGCAACGCAATTTGGCCTCCTCGCCGAAGAAGTGGCCAAGGTGAATCCGGATTTGGTCGTGCGCGACGAAAAAGGCGAGATCTATTCGGTGCGCTACGAAGCAGTGAACGCGATGTTGCTCAACGAGTTTCTGAAAGAGCACCAGCGGGTCGAGAAACAGGCGGTTGAGATTAACCAGCTCAAGTCTGCCCTGGCCAAACAGGCAGAGCAGATTCGCGCGGTTAACGCACGAATCGATCGTGCAGTTCCGACCCAAGTAGCCGATCGCGAATAACGCTACGTCCGCAAAATATATCGCGCGAGCCGGCGGTGTTTCCGCCGGCTCGTTTCGCGTACGCGGCGAGCGATGTTATTTTCGTCGCCAGGAAATCAATGCGCGTTCATCACGAGCAGCTCGTCGTTGCTTCCAAGGGCAAAGGCACCTACGAAATCACCGATGACGTTCAGGACAAGATCGACAAGTGCAAGATCGACAATGGGGTCGTCACCGTCTTTGTGCAGCACACCAGTTGCAGCCTAACGACCATGGAAAACGCAGCGCCCGCCGCGCGTCGCGATGTCGAAAGATTTTTCGAGACGCTCGTGCCCGAAGACGCGGACTACGAACACGATGACGAAGGTCCGGACGATATGCCGTCGCACATTCGCATGGTGCTCACGCGCACAAGCGAGACCATTCCGATTGTAAATGGGAAAATGCAGCTCGGCACCTGGCAGGGGATTTTTCTCTTCGAACACCGCCGCGACCCGCATCGCCGCAAAATCGTGCTGACGATTATCGGCGAGTGAAATTGTAGATCGCATCGACCAAACGCAACGATTTCTCGTTCGGCAGAACTGATTGCTCCATCTGGTTCATGACGTACGCGAACGCGATTCCGTTTTCCGGATCGGCAAAGGCGTGACTGCCGCCGGCGCCGGGATGCCCAAATGCGATTGTCGATCTTGCGAAGATTTTCTTGGTCGAATCGCCCGCTTCTTTCATGAAGCCGGCGGAGAACGCGGTCGGGATTTGGAAGACGCGATCGATACCGTCGCTCAATGTCGTCGTCATCCCGCGCATCGTTTGCTCGGTGAAAAAGGGCCCACCGCCGTTTGCGAGCACACTGTAGAATTCTCCTAACGAGTGCGCGGTCGCGATTCCGCCAAAGGAAACGAGCGGGTGTGCGCGGATTTCGGGTTTGTTCATCGCGCTGATCGCGTGCAATCCGTGCGGCGACGTAAACGCTTTGCGGGCGAGTGTTCCTGGCGTGGCAAGATCGACATAGAAGTCCGAGCCGGACTGGCGGCTTTGCGGCTCCGGCGCCTTGCCGGCTTTTGCGGCATACATCGTCGCGACGCGATGGTTCTCCGATTCGGGCAGGCCGATCCGGATATCGAGCGCGAGCGGTTCGGCGAAAACTTCGCGCCAATAATTGCCCAGCGTTTTGCCCGCGATGCGCCGGACAAGCTCGTCGAGTAGAAATCCAAACGTGCGCGCGTGATATCCGTGCGCTGATCCCGGCGGCCAGAGCGGACGCTGTTCTTCAAGCGCACGAATGACGCCGTCGTAATCGAGGATGTCTACTTGTCGATCTAACGCGCACAGCCCTGCCTGATGCGCCAGCAATTGCGACAGCGCGATGTTTTCTTTTCCGCTTTGCGCGAACTCCGGCCAGAACTCGGCCACCCGCCGCGCAATGTCGATCTTGTGTTCCTGTAAAACGTGCAGCAAACACGCGCTGCCGATGCCCTTCGTCGCCGACCAGATCAGGACAAGCGTGTCGTTAGTCCACGGCTGCTCGCGGCGCGCTTCTTTAAATCCACCGACAAGATCGACAATAGCTTTTCCGTGTTGCCAAATCGAAACCGCCGCGCCGAGCTCGCCGAAACGCTCGAAGTTTTCGCGAAACAACGGTTCGATGCGTGCGAGAAGTTCGTCGGGATCCAATTCGCCCACGCAAATCTGTAGTGGCAGGCGTGTCGCCTGCAACGGTGAAGAGCGCAGCCGACACGGCTGCCTCCACAGAAGAAAGAATTAAAGCGCCGGGTGGAGCACTTCCAAATCCGGATCCACTTTCGCAAGTTCGCGAAAAGTCGAATCCATTTTGAAACTCGTCTCCAAATTCTGGCGCGCCTGGTCGATGTCGCCTAACAAGGCGTCGTAGCATCCCATGTTGTAGTAGTAGATCGGCTCTTTCAGCAGCGCGACCGGGCCCTTAAGCAAAAGGTCCTTCGCCTGTTTCGTTTTGCCGAGCTCATGCAAACAAAAACCGGCGTGCAAAAACCCGGCGCCGCAATCGGGTGCGACGCGGCAAAGCTCACGGCTGATCTTTAGGGCGGCGCTCCATCGTTTTTCGCGCATGAGATGATGCAGACGCAATTGCAAAACCTCGGGCCGGCGCTGAAAGCGACATTCAATCGCGTCCAGCTCGGCCAGAGATTCGCGCACCATGTCCAGCTCGGCGTAGCCGCAGGCGGCGCGGAAGTTCCATTCGTAACTCACGCATTCCTTTTTAGCAGCCCGCTTGCCAAACCCGCCGAATGCGATTGTCGATCTTACAAAAGTAGCTGTTCCAGCTCGCCCACGCGTCGCTCGAATAGACGCAATGTCGCCTTAATGGCGTCCGGTTTGGTCATGTCTACGCCCGCGGCTTTGAGCGTCTCGATTGGGAACTGCGCTCCGCCCGACCTGAGAAATCCGAGATATTTTTCCACAGCGCCAGGGTCCTTCGCCAGCACGCGCTCGGACAGCGCGACCGCCGCGGAAATTCCGGTCGCGTATTTGTAAACGTAAAACGCGCTGTAGAAATGGGGAATGCGCAGACACTCGAGCGGAAGGGGCGCATCGATCTCGACCGCGCCGCCGAAATACTCCTCGAGCGATTTGCGATACTCGTTTTTGAAAACGTCGAGCGTGACGGCGTCGCCGCTTTCCTCAATCGCGTGAATCGTCTTCTCGAATTCGGCGAACATGGTTTGTCGAAACAACGTGCCGCGCAAGTCGTCGATCTGTCGATTGAGGATGTAAGCGCGCATTTTCGGGTCGGTCGTTTGTTCGAGAAGGAAATGCGTGAGGAGCTCTTCGTTGAACGTCGACGCGACCTCGGCTAGGAAAATCGGGTAATCGTAATCCTGAAAGAGCTGCGACTTTTGTGCGAACCATGTATGCATGGAATGACCGGCTTCGTGCGCCAGCGTGTAGACATCGGCGAAGACGTCCTCTTTGTAATTCATGAGGATGAACGGGGGCGCGCCGTAACTGCCGGAGGAAAACGCGCCGCTGCGTTTGCCTTTGGTTTCGTAACGGTCGCACCAGCGTGCGCGCAAACCGTTCGCTAGAAGATCGACATATTCTCTTCCTAGCGGCGCGAGGGACGCGATGACCTTATCGATCGCTTCATCGAAATCGATGTGCGTTTCGATTTCCGCGACTAACGGCACATGCGTGTCGTACGAATGCAACTTGTCGATCTTGAGCGCACGCCGGCGAAGCTCGTAATAACGCACCAACACCGGAATGCCTGTGCGCACCGACGCGATGAGACCGTCGTAAACTGCAACCGGCACGTCGTCGTAAAAGAGTGAAGCTTCGAGCGCGCTCGGAAAATTTCGCGCCCGCGCGCGAAACACATCGCCCTTCACCGAGTAAGCGAGCGCGGATGCGAGCGTGTATTGGTGATCTTGAAACTCGGCGTAGAACTGTTCGAACGCGCGCCGGCGAATTTCGCGATCACGTTTGAGCAGGAACGAACTGTAGGTGCTTTGCGTGAGCGGTTTCTCACGGCCATCGGCGTCGATAAGCACGCCGAATTTCATATCGACGTTCGTCAGTTGCGAAAATGCGTCGTCGTATCCGCTGAGGACAATACTGCCGAGCGCGAGCAAACGTTCTTCGCGTTCGCTCAGCACGTGCGGCTTGAGCCGGCGAATTTTGTGCAGCTTGATCTGCCAATCCTTCAGCGCAAGATCGACAACGTACTTCGCGAACGTCTCGTCCGGAATCGCCTGAAGTTCCGGAACGACGAACGCCGAAGCTTCCGCAACTTTCGTGAGCAGATTCTCGAGCTGCCCCATGCGCGCGAGGTAATCATTGTTCGCGCTGTCTTCCGCGATCTGGAGCGAAGCGAAGTGATACAGCCGCTCCAGTTTTAGATCGATCGTCTTCTCGAACTCGAGCAGTTCTGCCAGCGATTCTGCCGATTCACCGACGCGGCCTTTCCAGCTCGTTAGGCGCGGATACGTCCCCTGCACCCACGCGAAATCCTCCTGCCATTTGCTCACGTCCGCGAACAAATGCGTCAGGTCCCATTTATCGGAATCGGGAATGTCCGCGCGCGTCGCGATTTTCGTTTCGCCCATCGTGCACGCTATACGCTGGCGGATTGCGTGGCGCAATGCGCGGCCTTGCGCTAGGAATCCCAATGTCGATCAAACACTTTTTGGCCGCGTTGTGCGCCGCCGCTTCGCTCAACGCAGCCGACGCACCCTACAAATTGCTTACCGAAATTCCCATTGGCGGCGAAGGCGGCTGGGACATTCTCAGCATCGATGCACCGGCGCACCGTCTTTATCTGTCGCACGCGACCAACGTTGTCGTTGTCGATCTTGCGAAGAACGTGGTCGCGGGCGAAATCGCCGACACGCCGGGAGTGCACGCGTTTTTTCCTGTCTCGGGAGTGCACCGCGGATTTTCTTCCAACGGCAAAGAATCGAAATCGAGCGTTATCGATCTTGCGACGTTGCGAACGATTTCGAAGATCGACACCGGCGAAAATCCGGATGCCATCGCCTACGACTCGAAACGCGCGGAAGTTTACCTTTTCAATCACACCGGAAATTCGGCGACGCTCATCGATGCAAAGAGCGCGAAAGTTACGGCAACCATTCCGTTAGGCGGCAGTCCGGAGTTTGCGGTCGCGGACAGCGATGCCGGCCGTGTTTATTGCAACATCGAAGACAAAAACGAAGTGGTGGTGATCGACACGGCGAAGCACGAACTAATCGCGCACTGGCCGCTGGCGCCGGGCGAGGAACCGACCGGCATCGCCTTCGATGCGAAGCATCATCGTCTCTTTGCCGCGTGTCATAACAAATTGATGGCGATGCTGGATACCGACACGGGGAAAGTTGTTGCGTCCGTGCCGATCGGCGCCGGCACGGACGGCTGCGCGTTTGACGATGCGACGCAGCTCGCGTTCGCATCGTGCGGTGAAGGCGTGGTCACGATCGCGAAGCAAGAATCGCCGGACAAATTGACGGTCGTGCAAACGCTCACGACCGAGCGCGGCGCGCGCACGATGGCGCTCGATCCAACAACGCACCGCATTTATTTGCCGAGCGCGAAATTTGAGCCGGCGCCGACTCCCGGCGCACGGCCAACGATTGTCGCGAACACATTGAAGCTGCTCGTCTACGAACTTGCGAAAAAGTAGATGTCGATCTTGCGTGGCCTAACGATTGGGCTGGGCGTTTTGTTCGCGATTGTCGATCTTCGCGCGCAAGGCGGGCCGCCGATGATCACGGACGATCCCGGCACACCAGGGCCGAAAAAATGGGAAATCAATCTCGCGACCGCGTTCGAGCGTCGGCCTAACGAAACCGCGTGGGACGTGCCCGCGATCGATTTGAACTACGGAGTGGGCGAGCGCATCCAGCTCACGCTGCAAACCGCGCCGGTATTGTTGAAGCGCACCGGCCACGGCGTCATCGGCGGGCTCGGCGGAACGGAAGCGGCGTTGAAGTGGCGATTTCTCGATGAAAAAAAAGATGGAGTGTCGGTTTCCACATTTCCGCGGGTCATCTTCAATGTTTTGCAATCGTCGTTCCGGCGCGGTTTGGCCGAGGACGGAACACGGTTTCAAATTCCGGTGCAGATCGCGAAGACGTTTGGAATTGTCGATCTTGATTTCGAATGGGGTCCGGTCATGAACACGGTTGGCCGCAGCGAATGGCTCTACGGAATCGTCGGCGGAATCGAAGTGACGAAAACGACGAAGTTGATGGCGGAATTGCACGGTACCGCGCGAATGAATTTCGACCGCGACGTGTTGACGGCGAACTTCGGCATTCGGCAGACTCTGACCGAGCGCTGCATCTTTATCGGTTCGTTAGGCCACGAAGTGCATACGCCGAATGGCGATCCGCTCGCCTTCATCGGCTACATCGGTGTGCAGTTGCTTTACTGATCGATCAATGTGCTTTCGAAGCCGGCTTCTGCGGGAAAATTAAGATTAAGGCGACGATTACCACGAGGAGCCCGAGAGACGCGGTGTAGCGGCTCAGCGCCAATCCTCCTTGTGCCATCGGCTTGTCGAGAAAATCGCCGACGACGGCGCCGAGCGGGCGCGTCAAGATGAATGCGGTCCAAAACAAAATCGCGCGCGAAATACTCGTGAAATAGTAGAGAAGCGCGGTCAGAAGGAGCAAACCACCAAACACCGCGGCGGCCCCGAGATAACCCATGTCGTTCGTATCCGCGGACCAATCGCCGAGTGCCGTCCCGAGCGTCTGCGAGAACATGATTGTGACCCAATAAAAGATCTCGATCTTCGGCGTGTTCACCGTTTCGACCGAGATGCTGCCGGTCGACCAACGCCAGGTCAGGAGCGACGCGATCACCAGGATCAGTAATATGGTTGAGCCGCCGGTGTAACCGATGCCGAGCGATCTCGTGCAATAATCCGCGAGCGTGGTCCCGACTGTGGTCGTGGCGACAATCGTCAGCCAGTAGAGGAACGGGTGGAATTTCTTCGCCTTGATCTGGACGAGGACTGCGGCAACGAAAATGACGCCGAAGATTGCCGTGCCAATCAGATAACCGGTGCCTTTGGCTTCGGCTGTCGTTTCGCCAAGCCAGGACATGGTGACGGCGTCGCCGCCGGTTTCGCCCAGCGTCGTCGCCAGGATCTTAATGATCCAGAATATCAGCGTTACCTGTGGAACCTTGGCGACGAGCTGCGATTGTTTCATTGTCGATCTAACGCCAGTCCGGCTCGGATCCTAACGAAGCCCGGCTTCGCCCTTTTTGTGAATGGCCGGGCCCTTCATCGTGATTTTCTCCGGCGCGTCTTCGATGTCGATGCGCGGACAACTGTCGATCCACTTCGCGTCATCGGGCGCAGCCCAATGCGCTGCGTTCCGCAAAACCAATCGCACCGTCGGATGATAATAAATTGGATAAGCTTCGTGGCCCGGCCGGAAATAAAAGATTTTGCCGTTGCCGCGCTTCCACGTGCAACCGCTGCGAAAAACTTCGCCGCCTTCGAACCATGAAATAAAAACAATTTCGTCCGGATTCGGAATCGCGAATGGCTCGCCATACATTTCTGTGTTCGGGATTTCGAAGTAGCGATCGATGCCGCGCGCGATACGATGCGCCGGATTGCAAATCCAGAGCCGTTCCTTTTCGCCGGCTTCGCGCCATGTGAGCGAGCAACTCGTGCCCATCAACCGCATAAACGGCCGCGAATAATGCGACGAATGCAGCGCGATGAATCCCATTCCTTCCCAAACGCGCGCCAGCACGCGCTCGACGATTTCGTTTTCGACTTTGCCGTGCGCGGCATGCCCCCACCACATGAGGACATCGGTGTGTGCCAAAACGGATTTCGTTAGGCCGTGCTCGACGTCATCGAGCGTCGCGGTGCTCACGCTAAGATCGACATCTTCCTTCAACGCTTCCGCGATCGCGCCGTGAATTCCTTGCGGATAAATTTCGCGCACGGTCGAGTTCTCCTGCTCGTGCACATTTTCGTTCCAAACCAGCACGCGCGTGCTCATTAGCGGCGAAAGATCGACATGATCAAGCTGAGCACGACGCTAATGATGATGCAGGTGACGATGGGAAAATAAAACGCGCCATGTTCGCGCTCGACGCGAACGTCGCCGGGCAAACGTCCGAGCCATTTCGGTGCGAAGCCGCTCCACAAAATCAGGCCGATCACTGCGATCACGACTCCGATGACGACCAGAAATTTCCCGACGTCGTGCATGATGAGAGAAGGTTGCGCCGATTGCACGCAGGCACAAGGTTGAGGCGCGATGGCGGTGCAATTTCGAGATTATTACGAGACACTCGGCGTTTCGAAAACGGCGAGCGCGGATGAAATCCGAAGCGCATTTCGCAAGCTCGCGCGCAAATATCACCCCGACGTGGCGAAGGACAAAAAAGCCGCCGAGGAAAAATTTAAGCAGATCAATGAAGCCTACGAAGTATTAAGCGATCCCGAGAAGCGCAAGAAATACGATCAGTTAGGCGCGGATTGGAATCAGCCAGGCGGAGGATTTCAACCACCGCCTGATTGGGGCGGTGGTCAGCCGGGCGGCGGATTCCGCCAATGGGGCGGCGGCAACGGCGGCGGCGTTGAATTCGAATTTGGCGGTACCGGGTTCAGCGATTTCTTCGAACAATTTTTCGGCGGTGGCCGTGCGCGCTCGGGTTTCGGCGGCTTCGGTCAGCGTCAAGCGACGGCGGAACGCGGCAGCGATGTCGAAGCCGACATCATGGTCACACTCGAGGAAGCGCTTCACGGATCGACACGAACGATTTCGCTCCGCCGCAGCGATTCGAGCAAAATCGAAACGTATCAGGTCAAGATTCCGCGCGGCGTGCACGAAGGACAACGCATTCGTCTCGCCGGTCAGGGTGAAGCAGGCGAGGGCGGTGGCAAAAGCGGCGATCTTTTTCTGCGCGTGCGCCTGGCGAAGCATCCGGATTTTTCGGTCGAGGGCAGCGATCTGATTCACGAAATAAACATCGCGCCGTGGCAGGCCGTGCTCGGAACCGAATTGAAAACGCCGACGCTCGATGGCGATGTGCGTTTGAAAATTCCGGCGGGCACGCAAGGCGGGCAACGTTTTCGTTTGCGCGAACGCGGGTTGCCGAGCGGCGCCGGGAAACGCGGCGATCTCTACGTCGAAACGCAAATCAACCTCCCCAAAAAAATCACGGAGAAAGAGCGCGAGCTTTGGCGCGAGCTGGCGAAATTGCACGGCGATTAGCGCAAGATCGACAACGCGCAAGATCGACATCAACATCGTCGCATGAAAATCGCGATCGGGACCGACCACGCCGGCTATCGTTTAAAGGAAGCTGTGAAGCGCCTGCTCGAGTCGTTAGGCCACGAGGTCAAGGACTGCGGCACCTTCAGCGAAGAGCCGGTCGATTATCCGCAATGGATTCCGCCCGCGGCCGAAGCGGCGGTCAAAGGCGAATGCGATCGCGCCATTGTTTTCGGCGGTTCTGGCAATGGCGAAGCGATGGCGGCGAACAAAGTTCACGGCGCGCGTTGCGCGCTGTGTTGGAACGAGGAAACCGCGAAACTTTCGCGCCAGCACAATGACGCGAACGTGCTCTCGTTAGGCCAGCGCGTCATCGCCGAAGAGATGGCGCTCAAGATTGTGCGCGTCTGGCTGGAGACGCCGTTCGAAGGTGGGCGGCATCAACGGCGGGTCGAGCAGCTCAACGCCATGTGAGCCGGTCGATCACGACCGCGACGAGAAAAACCGCGCTGACGAATGCGTTGCTGTGGAAGAAGGCGCGATTGATTCGCGCAAGATCGACATCGTCTACCGTGCGGTGTTCGTAAATGAGCGCGCCGGCGATCGCGAGCATGGCGACGAAATAGAACGCGCCGAGCTGGGCGACGACACCGAATGCTGCGATCGCGACGAACGTGATCGCGTGGAGAAATTGCGCGAGTCGCAAAGCGCGACGAACGCCGAGGGTGACGACTAACGAGCGCAAACCGGCGCGTTGATCGAATTCGTAATCCTGCGTGGCGTAGATGAGATCGAATCCCGCGACCCAAGAGATAACGCCGAGCGCGAGAATGACCGGCGCAAGATCGACATGTCCGGTCTGCGCGATCCAGGCGCCGATCGGCGCGATGGCGAGGGCGAGCCCGAGAAAGAAATGCGTGGCGGCGGTGAATCGTTTCGTGACCGAATAAAAAAACACAATCGCCAATGCGACCGGCGAAAGCGCGAACGTAAGTCGATTAATCTGCGCGGCGCAGATGATGAAACCGAAACAACTCACGAGCAGCGCCGCGACGGCGAGCGTTTTTGAGACGAGCAAATGTCGCGTAGCCGTGCGCGGATTGCGTTGGTCGATTTGCCAATCGATGAGGCGATTGAAGAGCATCGCGGCGGTGCGGGCGAAGACCATGCAAAGCAGCACGAGCACGATAACGCGCGGAGATGGTTTGCCGTCGGCCGCGACGACGAGCGCGGCGAGCGCGAAGGGCAGCGCGAAGATCGTGTGCGAGAAGCGAATGAGCCGGAGAAAACGCGCGACGATGTTCTCCAGCGGTAATGGTCGATCTTGCGCGGTCATTCGTTGAGCAATTGCGCCAGCCGCTCGTGCGCGCGGGATGTGATCGGTATCCCGTGTGCGAACAAAATTCGTTCGAAGTCGAGATCGAGCAGTTGTCGAAGCGATTGCCGCATGCGCTTGAAGTTCGTGCAGTATTTCGCCGGCAGAAAGGTGAAGCCGTGAGGCTCGAAGTTAATCAGCGCATCGCCCATGATGAGAGATTGGTTCACGCACAGCGCGATCTCATCCGGCGCCGCGCCATCGATCGCGACGGCGTTGAGTTGCACATCATCGAAACTTTCGGCGCCGGCGAAGATCGGCACCTTGAACCGCTCGGAGAATTCGGCGGATGCGCGCTGATGGTTGGCATTGGTCACAACGATCGCGGCGACATTCGGCCAGCCTTCGAGCGGTTTTCCGGCAAACGGAATTGGATCGACAATAAACGTGCTAGTTCCGGTATTGATCGCGGTCGAGAACAGCTCGGCCTTAGCGGCGGGATCGTAGGCGTGCCAGATCCGCAGGGTCGAATCCACTTCATCGAATTCGATTGCGGCAATCATTCCGCACATCGTGGAGAGCTATCGCACGAAGGCAAGAGCGGGGTGCGTGCCCCAGGATGGCATCCTAGGTGCTATAGTCATTATAGTTTTTATAAACAAATGATAACCTTCTCCTACCAAGCACGCGACGCGTCCGGGCACATTGTCACCGGCATTCAAGACGCACTAAACGAAGACAACGCGGTCACCAGTTTGATGAGCCGCGGGCTCATGGTGCTTTCGTTACAAAAGAAAGCCGACGCCAGCCGCTCGCGCAAAAAAATCTGGACGGTCAAAGAAACCGACC
>JBEEGX010000162.1:0-16464 GCA_041167105.1 Verrucomicrobiota bacterium | reverse complement strand
CATCACTTCCTGGACGGTGCCAGCTTGAGCGAAAAGTTCCTGCAGTTCGTTTTCCGTCGTGTTGAACGGAAGATTGCCAACGTATAATTTAGTACCCATCGAGTTTATTTGATGAAAAGGTTGCTTGAAGGCTGTTCCCGCTTATCGGATTTCAAATCGCCGCTGAATAAACTCAACTGACAATCCACCAAACTTCGTAGCTCCCGTTTTTCGTTTTCGGTTGCCATTAGTAAGCACCGGGCGGGCGGAAAGCAACATCAAAGCTAACGAACAAAATTGCGCGCATGGTTACATTTGCCGGGGCTAACGGAAAAACGAAGAGCGCGCGTGTCGCCATCGTTGGCGCCGGTACCGTCTCCCCGCTCGGCCGTGGCCTCGACGCTACGGGCGATGCACTTTTCTCTGCGCGCGACTGCGTTACCGAGATCACGCGGTTCGATGTGAGCCAATGCCGCTGCAAAACCGCCGGCCAAATTGCGGATGACACCCTCGCCCAACCGAAAGGCCGGCGGGCGCGCCGACTGCATCGCGCCGCCGCGATGATGATCACCGCGCTCGAAGAAATGCTCGCGCAAGATCGACAATTCACACCTGACCTGGCCGTGATCGGTACCACCAGTGGCGGAATGTCGTTCGGTGAAAATTATTATCGCGCGTTGCAACGACGCGACGTGGCGCGCCGCGCGCCGGAATGGATCGCGAATTATCCGCCGCAAAAACCGGTCGCTGATGCGCTCGAAGCATTCGGTATTTCCGCGCCGGCGCAGATCATCGCGAATGCGTGCGCTTCGGGCACAAATGCGATCGGTCATGCATTCGAATGCGTCCGCTGCGGTCGCTACAATCGCGTGCTCACCGGCGGTTACGATGCAATCTCCGAGCTCGTGTTCGTCGGTTTCGATTCGCTCCAAGCATCGACCCCGGAAAAATGTCGGCCGTTTGATCGACAACGTACCGGCATGGTCCTCGGCGAAGGCGCCGCCGTGCTTGCCTTGGAAAATCTCGAGTCTGCGCGCGCGCGGGGCGCGAAAATTCTCGGCGAAATCGTCGGCTACGGAATTTCGACCGACAATCATCACCTCACCCAGCCCGATCCATCCGGCGTCGGGCCGCGCCACGCCATGGAACGCGCGCTGCAAAGCGCGCACATTGCGCCTGAGCAAATCGATTATGTTAATGCGCACGGCACCGCCACCACGTTCAACGACGCTGCCGAAGGCAAGGCCGTCGCGGAATTGTTAGGCAAATCCGTTCCGGTCAGCTCGACCAAATCGATGATGGGCCATTCGTTAGGCGCGGCGGGAGCGATCGAAGCGGTTTTCTGCCTGCTCGCGCTGCAACGGCAACTTCTGCCGCCGAACATCAACTTTCGCGGGCCGGATGAAGATGTCGATCTTAACATCGTCGCCAACCAATCGCGTCCGGCGAAGATCGACATCGTCCTTTCGAATTCATTCGGCTTCGGCGGGGCCAACGCGTCCATCGTGATGCGGCGCATCGACCCATGAGCGTTTACATCGCCGGCGCGGGTTGGGTCACGCCGCTCGGCGGGAGCGTGCCGGGGGTGTGGGAACGTCTTTGCCGTGGCGAGGAAGCGACGGCCGAACCGATTTGCGATCCGGTTGGTGAAAAGCCGTATTTGGTTTATCGCGTTCCGGAAAATGCCCTAACAAATCTGCCGCGACACGCGCGGTTGCGCCGGGCCAGCGCCATCTCACGATTTGCCGCAGCGGCGGGCCTGAGCGCGCTCGATCATGCAAGATCGACATCGCACAAGATCGACATGCAACGCGTCGCCCTCGTTTTCGCGGTAGCCAACGGCGGCGTGATTTACACGAAACGTTTTTATCACGACATCGTCACGACCGGCGCACAATCCGCGAGTCCGTTGCTGTTTCCGGAAACCGTCTTCAACGCGCCGGCCAGTCATCTCGCGGCGTTGTTAGGCATCGAAGGCGCCAGTTACACGCTCGTCGGTGACGGCGCCGTCGGATTGGTCGCGATCAAAATGGCGGAAGATTTGTTAGGCAACGAAGATCTCGATTACTGCCTCGTCGTCGCGGCGGAAGAAGCTGATTGGTTATTGTGCGACGCGTACCACAAATGGCGGCTCTTGCGCGCGGGTTTTTTAAGCGAAGGCGCTGGCGCGATCTTGCTCGGTCGCAGCGGGAACGTGCGCATCGCGGCGGCGCATCCCGGAAAATATTTCTCGTCGCGAAAAGAGGCAGCCGCGGTTCTGGCAGAGGTCGCGCGCGAGCTGACGTTTCGCGACGAAGACATCGTGATCGGCAGCGCGAATGGAACGTTCATCGACGCGGCGGAACGCAAAGCCATCGGAGCGGACGCGACCATTTACTCGCCGAAAGTGGCGCTGGGTGAAAGCGTGGGCGCGAGCGCGTTGTGGCAAGTCATTGTCGCGGCACAATTCCTAACGACTCAGCAATTGCCACCTTCGTGCGACGCGAAGCTAGACCGCAATAGCGTGGTGGTTCTGAGCTGCGGATTGAATCAGCAGGTGGCTGGTTTGCGATTGTCGATCTAAGTAGTTGTCGATCTTGCAGGTGTCAGGCGGCATCCGCGGGCTTTTACCTTTGCAACGCCAGACACGTGCGGTACGTTCGGCGTCCGCCATGCGACGGCTGTTTTTGGGAATCATTCTACTTTTCTTGGCGACGAATTTTGTCTCGGGCGCGATCGAGACGCCGAAAAATCAGCCGGTCGAAATCACCTCGAGCGGTCAGACAACATACGAGAACGGGCTCGCGACCGCGCACGAGAATGTCGCGATTCACGTGGGCGATACGGACATTTACGCCGACCGCGCGCAATACAATTCGCAAAAGCACGAGGTCTATGTCGAAGGGCATGTGCGCATTTATCGCGACGTCAGCATGTACGCAGGCGAGCAGGCCGTTTACAACATCGACACGAAAGAAATCCGGTCCGGGCTGATGCATACCGAGTACTTTCCGTATTTCGTTTCGGGCGCGAACATCACTTCGATCGGTGAAAACGCCTACCGCATCGACAACGGCAGTTTCACGACGCACGATTCGCCGAAGCCGGATTTTCACATGCGCGCGCATACGGTGCGCATTTACGAAGATGAGTACGTCGTCTTCCAAAACGTCACGTTTTTTGTCGGGAATGTGCCGATTTTTTGGTGGCCGTATGTTTATCAACGGCTCGATGACGCATTCAGTTTTTCGATTTCGCCCGCCTACTTGAGCTCGTGGGGACCGTCGTTGCTGACGCAGGTGACGTTCCCGATTCGCGACAACATCAGCGGACGTTTGCGGTTGGATTACCGCTCGCGGCGCGGGGTGGCGGTCGGGTTCGATTCCGAAATTCAATACGGCAAGAACAACAACAGTTGGGCAAATCTGCGGACGTATTATTTGCAAGACCAGAACCCGTTGATTAATCGCACGGATGTTCCGCGCGGCCTCGTCTCGGACGGTCGATATCGCGTGACCCTGCGCGATTACACCGAGTTCACCGACGACATCTACGGCATCGTCAACGTAACCAAGCTGAGCGATCCGTTCGTGATGCAGGATTTCTTTCACAACGATTTCCGCATCGACCCGGTGCCGGACGACGTCATTGCCCTAACGAAACGCGACCCGCGTTATGCCTTTACGGCCATCGCACGTTTCCAGGCTAACGAATTCTTCGAACAAACCGAGCGTCTGCCGGAAGTAGTTGTCGATCTTACGCGGCAGCCGGTGTTCGACACCGGAATATTTTACGAGGGCGAAACCGGCCTGGCCGATTTACGGCGGAATTTCGCGAAGAACACCGGCTTCGAAGATTACGAATCGTGGCGGTTCGACAGCTTTCACCAACTAACTTATCCCAACACTTACTTCGGTTGGTTGTCCATCGTGCCGCGCATCGGTCTGCGCGAAACGTGGTACAGCAAATCGCGCGATCTCGGTCATTCGATTTTTCCGCCGAGCGAAAATCCGCTCGTGCCCGATTTCCTTTTGCCCGATCCAACCTTAAAGATGCCGCTGCATAATGCCGGCGACCAATTGCGCACGGTCGTGAACGGCGGCGTCGAGGCCTCGTTCAAGATTTCACGCACGTGGGAAGACGCGCAGAGCCGCGTCGTCGGCCTCGACGGCTTGCGCCACATCATTCAACCATTCACGAATTTCTCGTGGGTGTCGGACAGCGGAACTGATCCGCGCGAAGTCTTTCAGTTCGACCGCTACGTCCCGACCACGCAATTGCGCCCGATCGATTTTCCGCAGTTCGCTTCCATCGATTCGATCGATCAATGGACGGTGTGGCGCGTGGGCGTGCGCAACCGCCTGCAAACGCGGCGCGACGATGTCACGATCAACTGGCTCGATCTCGAAAGTTACTGCGACGTCAACTTCGACAATCCGTACGACCGCACGCCGTACTCGAATCTGTTCAACAAACTTCGTTTCGCTCCGTTGCCGTGGGCTTCGCTCGTCGTGAATTCGCAGATACCGATTTTCGACAAAGGCTTCACCGAAGTGAACACGAACATTCTGGTGCAACCAATCGCGCCGCTGCAGGTGAGTGTCGGCCACCGCTATTTGAATTCGAATCCGTTCTTCAACAACAGCAGCCTGTTCGTCGTCGGCGGTTACTATCGCGTGAATGACAACTGGGGCGTCGGCGTGCAGGAACAATACGAAGGCGTCACCGGCGTGCTCGAGCAACAGCGCTATTCCATTTATCGCGATCTGACGAGTTGGGTGGCGTCGTTAGGCGCGGTCATTCGGGACAACGGCGGCGTCAAAGAATACGGCGTCCTGTTCACGTTTACCTTGAAAGCGTTTCCGAAACTCGGGTTCGATCTCAATTTCGATCCGGCTGGCGCGGGCGATACATCTCCGGCCACCGAGTAGCGGCACCGCTCCTGCTAACTTGCGATTTACCTTGGGCGCGTGTTGGTTCCCGGCGCGCGTTTAGCCGCGCATCATTCACATGGACTTGTCGATCATTGGTTCGGGTTACGTCGGTCTCGTGACCGGCGCGTGCTTTGCCGAGGTCGGCCATAACGTCATCTGCGTCGATAACGATCCGCGCAAGATCGACATGTTGCGCGCTGGCAAAATTCCCATCTACGAGCCGGGACTGGAGGAATTGATTCATCGCAATGTCTCGGCGCATCGATTGCGTTTCACCGGGAGCATTCAGGAGGGCGTCGACAATTCCGAAGTGGTCTTCATTGCTGTGCCGACGCCGCAACAGCCGAATGGAGATGTCGATCTTAGCTACATCGAAAAAGTCGCGCGCGAAATCGCCGGCGTCCTTTCCGATTATCGCGTCATCGTCGACAAAAGCACCGTGCCGGTAAAAACCGGCGAAAAAGTCGCCGAGTCGATCAAGCGTTACAACAAACGCGGCGCCGAGTTCGATGTCGTGAGCAATCCGGAATTTTTGCGCGAAGGCTGCGCCGTGAGCGACCTGATGAAGCCGGACCGCATCGTGATCGGCGCGCAAAGCGAACGCGCTATCGCGCTCATGAAGAAAATCTACGAGCCGTTCATGGCGCCGATTCTCGTGACCGACATCAACAGCGCGGAGCTGATCAAGCACGCGGCCAATTCATTTCTCGCGCTCAAGATTTCCTACATCAACGCAGTCTCTGCCATTTGCGACGCGAGCGGCGCGGACGTCGAGAAAGTCGCCGACGGCATCGGCATGGACCATCGCATCGGCCGAACGTTTTTGAATGCGGGCATCGGATACGGCGGTTCCTGTTTTCCGAAAGACATCGCGGCGTTCATTCACATCAGCGAGCAACTCGGCGTGCCGTTTCAATTGCTCAAGGAAGTGCAGCGCATCAACGCGTCGCAAAAAGATCGGTTCCTCAAAGCAATCCGCGACACGCTTTGGGTGCTGCGCGAAAAGAAAATCGCGGTGTGGGGTCTCACTTTCAAACCGAACACGGACGACATTCGCTCGTCGGTCGCGATTGATTTGGTCGCCGACATGTTGCGCGAAGGTGCGCACGTCGCGGTTTACGATCCGAAGGCGATGGATAAAGCGCATGAGCTCAAACAAATCGCCGATGCGCAATTTGTTTCCTCTGCGCTCGAGGCCATTGAAGGCGCGGAAGCGCTCGTGATCGCGACGGAATGGGACGAGTTCGCCAATGTCGATCTTGCAACGGTGAAAGAGAAGATGACGACGCCGATCGTTTTCGACGGGCGCAACATGTTCGACCCGCAAACGATGGCGCAGCTCGGTTTTCATTATCACTCGATCGGTCGCGCGAGCGCGGTGCCGCGCTGATCCGTGACACAACCGAGTGCTCGTGACGTTGCGCAACTCGCGTTGCACACATGGCGAACGAGTCGAAGATCTGCGGACGAAATTTTCCGAGAGCTGATTGCGAATGCGCAATTGTCTTCGGCAGATCGCGGGTTCGTGCTCGAACTTTTCTACGGCGCGCTCCGCAATCTGACGTTGCTGGATTTTTGGATAGCAACGCTGCGTTCCGGAAAAGTAGATGTCGATCTTCGCGATATTCTCCGGCTTGGCTTGTATCAGCTCCTTATCGCAAATGTGAGCGAGCATGCGGCGGTAAACGAAACGGTGGAGCTGGTACCGAAACGCACGCGCGGTGTGGCCAACGCAGTGTTGCGCGAAGCGATTCGGCGACGCGCGAAGCTGGAAGAGGCTGCGCGGAATCAGCCACTGTTCGTCCGCACATCGCATCCGGAATTTCTCGTCGCGCGCTGGCAAAATCATTTCGGCCTCGAAGCGACGGCGCAGCTCTGCCGATGGAACAACGAACCGCCGCCGACGTATGCGCGGATTAATCGACGCAAGATCGACATCGACGATTTCAAACAGCGTTACCCGAACGCGAAGCAAACTTTGGCGAAGAACTTCGTTGAATTTGCCGATGCATTTCCGGCAGTGGCACTCGCGGCCGGCCATTGTTATATACAAGATCCGAGCACGCGAGTCGCTTGCGAAATGCTGGCACCGCAGCGCGGCGAAAAAATTCTCGATGCGTGCGCGGCCCCCGGCGGAAAGACGAGTTACATCGCCGAGCTGATGCAAAATCACGGAAGAATCGTTGCGGTAGATCGACAATCAGACCGGCTGAACATGCTAACGGAAAATCTCGCGCGACTCGGCGTAACGATTGCGCAAACGGTGCAACATGATTGGAAAGACGGAGCAATCACAGCCGGCGACCAGTTCGATCGCATTCTGGTGGACGCGCCCTGCAGCAACACCGGTGTGATGCGGCGGCGTGTAGATGTGCGCTGGCGCTTGCGGCCGGATGAGTTCACGCGAATGCAGCAGGAGCAATTGTCGATCTTGCGCGCGGTCGTGCCGCTGTTGAAAACGAACGGCGTGCTTGTTTACAGCACATGCAGTTTGGAGCCCGAAGAAAATCGCGTCGCCGTCGAAGGCTTGCAGAAGGAGATGTCGATCTTGCGATTGGAGCGAGAGACCGAATGCCTTCCATTCCGCGACGGATTCGATGGCGCTTACGTTGCCAAACTGATCAAGACGGCCTAATCGTAACTCGCGATGCACGATCCGCGCTTCGATAAATTGGCGAAACTTTTGGTCGAGTACTCCGTTCGCTTGCGCCGCGATGAAACCGTTTTGATCGACGCGTTCGATTGTCCCGACGAAATGACGATCGCGCTCGTCCGTGCGGTGCGGACCGCGCGCGCGATTCCGTTTGTGCAGATTCAACGTGCGCGTGTGAACCGCGCGATCGCGCTCGATACGATCGAGCAACAACTTAATCTCGCCGCGCGCCATGAGCTCACGCGCATGAAGAAAATGAAGGCCTACATCGCGATCCGCGGAAGCGACAACGTCACGGAATTATCGGACGTACCGGTGAAGCAGTTGAAGCTGCTCGCGAAAAAAATGCGGCCGGTAATCGATCAACGGGTCAAAAAAACAAAATGGGTGGTGTTGCGCTGGCCGACGCCGTCGATGGCGCAGCTGGCCGGCATGAGCACGGAGGCGTTCGAAGATTTTTACTTCGACGTGTGCACGCTGGATTACAGCAAGCTGCGGCCGCCAATGAATGCGTTGAAGATGATGATGGAGCGGACGAATCGCGTTCAAATTAAGGGGCCGGGCACTGATCTCCGGTTCAGCATCAAAGGAATTCCAGCGATCATTTGTCCGGGCGATCGCAATATTCCCGACGGTGAAGTGTTCACCTGTCCGGTGCGCGATTCGGTGCAAGGACATGTGACGTTCAACGCGCCGACCATTTATCAGGGCACAAGCTTCGACAATATCCGGCTCGATTTTCGCGACGGCAAAGTTGTCGAAGCGACGAGCAACGACACCAAAACGCTGAACGATATTTTGAATTCCGACGCCGGGGCCCGCTACATCGGCGAGTTTTCGTTAGGCTGCAATCCGCGCATTCTGCAACCGATGCGCGACATTTTGTTCGACGAGAAGATTGCGGGGTCGTTTCATTTCACGCCGGGCCAGGCGTATGACGAAGCGGACAATGGCAATCGGAGTCAGGTCCATTGGGACATGGTTTGTATTCAGCGACCGGAGTACGGCGGCGGCGAAATTTATTTCGACGGCAAATTGATCCGGCGGGACGGCAAGTTTCTGGCGAAGCAACTGCGCGGCTTGAACAGCCGGTAGATGTCGATCTTGCGATTGTCGATCTTACGCTAAACAAAAACGGCAGCCGAATTTCGGCTGCCGTTTCGTAAATGGTTTTGTCGTTCGCTTAGCGACGCGGAGCCTGACCGAGCATATTGATCTGCATCATGCCGATGTCGCCGCTGGCGCCGAGCTGGAGATTCGAGATCTCGAACGAAGGCGCGCCATCGGCAGTAGGTGCGCCTGGCAATTGCACAGCGACTTGTTTCGAGGTCGCGTTCAGCACGATCGAAGCAATTTCGAAGGACGGCGAGAATTCCACCGTCGCGATCTGGAACGAGCTCGTCACGAGCACGCCTGCGGATTGCGAAGGCGTTAATTGCACCGGTGCGGCTTCGAAGTTCGAAACCAACTGCAAACCCGCGACCGTGAAGGAAGGCGAGCCGGTCACTTGCGGACGTTGCTGCTGCGACGGAGTGAGTCGCACGGTGCCGAGACCACCGCCTGTCGGTTGAATGCGCGAGATTTCGAATGTGACCTGAAGATTCATCGCCGGCTGCGGCTGTTGCGAAGGCGCGAGGCGCATGGTCACGACCTTCGAGCTCGGTCGCAATTGCAGCGCGCCCATTTTGAAGGTGGGCGTCAATTGCATCGAAGCGATTTCGAAGGAGAAGGTGAGCTGCACAGCGGTGTGCATGGTGCTGGCGGGTTGCGCGCCTCCGGCCGCAGGATTGCGAATACCGGGAGCGGCTGGCGTTTGGACAGGTTCAGGCATGGTAACTTGGTAGGTTGGTTGGACGATTAGGGGCTCGCTAATTTGTGGTTCAAATACGGGAGTCTCGACCGGTTGACGGAACGCCTCGGGGGCAGCGATGACTTCGTCGGCGGCGAGATCCGCGGATATCGGCGGCACTGTATCCGTCACTTCGGGCTTTGTCATCTCCGTTGTGACAGGCGCGTCGATTTCCGACACCGGCACTTGATAGGGCACTGGTTGACCCTGGCCGATTGGTTCAAACTCCGGCTCAAGTTGCTCGAACGGCATAACGAATGGCTCCGGTTCCGGCGCGGGTGCCAATGATTCGGGCACAATTGCCTCGGGTTCGGAAGCGGGTGCGACTGGTTCGGGCGCAATTGGCTCTGGCGCCGGCGGCGCGAAGTCCTGCACGACGGCGGGCATCGGTTCATCCCATTGCGCTGGCGCAGTTGGAGCAACCGATTCGGAAATCTCGGGCGTAGTCGGAGCTGCGATGACGGGCTCGGATTCGAGCACCGCGTTCTGTTCGATAACCGGACCAACAGATTCGAAAGCCGGTTCGACGGCGGGCGGCGCGAAATCAAATTGCGGTTCGGGGGCGCGCTGCGCTTCACGCTCGATCTCAGGTTCGATCACGGGCGCGGCGGCGGTGATTGTCGATCCTGCGCCGATGTGCGGCGTCTTCGTGGCCGGACGCAAACTGCGACGAAGCGACGGTTCGGATGCTTTCAATTGCAGCGAGACCTGACGCGGGCCGCCGACGAAACGTGTCTTCATTACCGCCTGCGAAGCAGAACCATTGCCATTCGACAACGCGGGACCCGTCGCGGGAACTGGCGATTGTTTGGGCAACTGCAATCGCATTCCGCGGCGGCGAATTTCCGGAACGATGACCCACATCAGCAAGCCAACGCCGGCGATCACGAGACCGACGACAGTTACGCTGCGAAGATCGACATAGCGACCTAATGTTGCGGTAAGATTCGAGCGGCTCGATTCGCGCACACGCGCCGGGGCCAACACTGTCGCCGGAGTGGCCGAGGCTGCAGCAACGACCGGCGCAGGCTGGTTTTCGACCGCTGTTTCACGCACCGGCGCAGCGGAAGCGCGCGTCTGGGCGGCTGCAACCGGCGTCTCAACCGTGGGCGATAATGCCGGAGCGGCCGACGATTGCATATCTTCGGGACGCGCAGGTGTTCCGGCTGCAATCGATTGGTTCGAAGCGATCGCTGGCGCATTTGCCAAAGCCGCAGGTGCCTCGCTCGCGCGCGTCGTGGTCGCTTCCATACCAGCAATCGGGCTGGATGACGCAGGCGCTTCGGGCTTGGTCGCGCGTGTCTTCGCCGCAGCGACAGTGGTACCAGGAATCGGGCTCGGCTCGATCGCTGGACTCGAATCCGTTTGCGCCGCCATGACCGCCGCCGCGGTTTCAGAAGCGGGCGCCGGACTTCCGGCAATCGACGCGCTCTGGACCCAGCCAAGGTCGTAGAAGGAATCGCCGAAGACGTCATTCAACGCCGGCGAATAAATCTTTTTCGCGGACGTGATCCAATCGTTCGCTTTCGTGGGATTGTTATGTTTGAACTCCCACGCCGCTTGCGCGTAGTAGAGCGCCGGCGTGTCGCCGGTGAACTGGAATTGCTCCATCATCTTCTGCGCGCGGCTGTCTTTGCCTTCGAGCAGGAACGTCAGATAAATTTTGTATTTGATGAGCTGCGCAGCCTGGTTCCTATCGCCGCCGGGCGTTTGCGAGAACAACTGCTCGAATCGATCCCGCGCTTTCGCGTAGTCCTTCTTCTTAAATGGCAGTTGCGCGAGATTGTACTGCGCCTGCCGGAACTTGTTGTCGATCTTGAGCGCTTTGCGGAACGTCGCCTCCGCTTCGTCGAACTGCTTCTGCTCCATCATGATCTCGCCGCGCAGATTCAAAGTCGCGGGCTGGTTAGGCTCGGACGCGTCGGCTTCATCGACGAATTTGCGCGCGGTATCGAGATCGCGTTGCCCGAGGGCCTGCTGCGCCTGTTCGTAACGCGAACGCGCAAACGCCTTCGTCTTCGCCGCTTTCTCCGACGCGCTGGTGATCTCTAACGCGGCCCGGCTTTGCCCCGCCTGTTTTTCGAGCCAGCCAATTTCATACAGCGACTCGGCAAAAAGTTTATTCAGTTGCGGCGAAAAATTCTTCTCGGCCGCCGTCATCCATTCCTTGGCTTTGTTTGCGTCCTGTTTTTGCAGCGCGATCGCGGCGTTCGCGTAATGCACCGCCGGCGTGTCGGGCGAGAGCTCGAACTTGGCCAGCAACGCATCGACCATGTTCTCCTTCCCTTCGAGCAGATAGGTCAGGAGAATCTTGTATTGGATCAACTGCGCCGCTTCGCCTTGCAGCTCGGCCGCATTGCTTGAAAGCAATTCCTCAAAACGTTTCCGCGCTTCCGCCCAATTTTTTTGCAGGAACGGAATCTCCGCCAGATTAAAGCGTGCGTTCCAGAACTTCGGATCCGTGCGCAACGCCTCGTGCAAAGCCGCTTCCGCTTTGTCGAAAATTCCTTCGCGCATCAAAATCACGCCGCGCAGATTTTGCGACTCCGCGATATCGGGCTGGCGCGCGTCGATCGCGTCCAGTTGCTTCAACGCTTCCGAGAAATTGTTCGCGTCGAATTCGCGAAACGCCTTGTCGTACATCGTCTGGAGTTCCGCTTTCGAGGGGGCGACGTTGTTTGCCGCGAAAGAACTGAATACAAGGATGCCGACCGCCGCGAATTTTCTGATCTTCATGCCGTTTTCATTAGAACCGTCGCCCGCACTTTGTGACAAGCCTAAAATCGTCAATCGCGACGCTATTTTCAGCCCGCAGATTCGCGCAAGATCGACATCTTCTTATTGGTTCAAATTCGCGACGATGCGCAACCCTTCCAGCGTGAGATTCGGATGCACCGCTTCGATCTCCGGCAACTGCCGCGCGATCAATCCCGCATATCCGCCGGTCGCGATCACCCGCACTTTTCTGCGCGCAAAACGCTCCGCCATAATCCGCTGCAAAATTTCCCGGACTAATCCGCGATAACCGAAAATCGCGCCCGCCCGCATCGCTTCGATGGTCGATCTTCCAATCGCGCGGCGCGGTTCTTTCAGCGACAACTTCGGCAGCAAGGCCGTGCGTTGATAAAGAAAATTCGTCATCGCCTCCAATCCCGGAGCGATCACGCCGCCAATGTATTGTCGATCTTCCGAAACAATGTCGAACGTCACCGCCGTTCCGAAATCGACCACGATGGCCGGATAGCCAAACAATTCCGCGACCGCCGCCGCATTCGCCAACCGATCGGCCCCAATCGTTTTGCGGTTCGGATAATCAATGCCGACGCCGAGATTCGTCCGCGCATTGATCCAAAGAATTTTTGTTTTGCCGGCCGCCGCTCGAATGACGCGATCTTTCTTCGGCACGACCGACGACACAATCACCATGTCGATCTTGCCCCGGCCTAACAACTCCCGCACGTAACGCGCGCTCAACTTCGCAGTCGGTATTCGCGACGACTTCGCGATTTTCGCCGGCGACGAAAACGCCAGCTTCGTGAACGAATTGCTGATGTCGATCAAAAGGTATTGGGCCACGGCTTGCGGGACTTTAGCCGAACACGTAGCCTCGTCCCGTGCGAAAAATTGTGCATCGCCCGCGCCGCCTGCGGCGTTCCCCTGCTCTGCGCAATCTCGTCCGCGAAACGAATCTGACCGCGCACGATTTCATTCTGCCGCTTTTCATTAGCGAGAGCATCGACAAGGAACGCCCGATCGCATCCATGCCGGGCGTGTCGCAGTATTCGTTAGGAGAAATTGTCGATCAAGCGCAGCGCGCGCACGATCTCGGCCTGCAAGCCGTCCTGCTTTTTGGAATTCCACGCGACAAAGACGAACAGGCCAGCGGCGCCTACGCCGAGGACGGAGTCGTGCAAAAAGCCGTGCGCGCGATTAAATCGAAATGTTGCGACGTCGTCGTCATCACCGACGTGTGTTTGTGCGAATACATGAGCCATGGGCATTGCGGCGTCACGCGCATTGACGGCGAACATTTCCACGTGCTCAACGATGAGACTGTCGATCTTCTCGTGAAAACCGCTGTCTCGCACGCACACGCCGGCGCGGACATGGTCGCGCCGAGCGACATGATGGACGGGCGCATCGGCGCCATTCGCGAAGCGCTCGATGCCAATGGATTCACCGACACCGGCATCATGAGTTACGCGGCGAAATTCGCGTCCGCTTTTTATGGACCGTTTCGCGACGCCGCGGAAAGTCCGCCGCAGTTTGGCGATCGCCGTTCTTATCAAATGGATTGCGCCAATGCGGATGAAGCGTTGCGCGAAGTCGCGCTCGATGTCGACGAAGGCGCGGACGTGTTGATGGTGAAACCGGCGTTGCCGTACATCGACATCTTATGGCGCGTGCACGAGCGCTTCGGCAAACCGACCGCCGTCTATCACGTCAGTGGCGAATACGCCATGATCAAGGCCGCTGTCGAAAAAGGATTCGTCGACGAACGCGCGGCCGTGCTCGAGATAATGACTTCGCTCAAACGCGCCGGCGCCGATATGATCGCGACCTATTGGGCGCGCGAGCTTGCGGAATGGACTCGCTAAGCAAGAACAATGGCAGTGCGCCTCGCACGGGTGAGACCGCGACTCATCTTCGACTAAAAAAGCAGGCGCTCCTGTGGGCGCAGGCGCATGGCTATTCCGCCTGCGCGTTGGAAGTGAGCCTGCCGCGCTGTCGTTATCGCGCCGATGTGGCGGCCTATCGGCCTAACGGGAAAGAAATCGGGACGACGGCGATCTTCGAATGCAAACAAGCACTTGTCGATCTTCGCCGGGACAATTGCTGCAGCAAAGCAATGCGCGCACGGCTGGAGAGCGTCTATCGGCGTCGCCAGGTATTGGAAAAGCATTTGCGTGTGCATTATCCGGCGCAGCGCATCGCCGATTCGCTCTTTGCCGAATTCGATTCGCATAACTTTGCCGCCATTCCGCATCGCGGTTACGCGCGCGTGTTGCGGGAGTTGAGCGCGCTGCAGAATCGCCTGTTTGACGCGACGAAGTTCGAAAAGCTTTCGCGGTATCGCTGCGCCAACGTGTTTTTTCTGGTCGTGACGAGCGAATTATTTCGCGAATCGGAAATTCCTTTTGGCTGGGGCGCACTTGTCGATCTTAATGGATGCCTTGAGATGAAGCGGAAACCGATCTGGCATGAAACGACAGCGGAGGAGCGAATCTATTTTCTTCAGCGAATTGCCACCGCCGGGACCCGGGCGCTCAATCGCGAATTTCAAATAACGTACGAGGAAGTCCTCTCGGCGCGCTGAAAATCATTTATGTCTCTTCGCACTCGGCTTGTGGCGCTGCTCCTTTTCGGATCCGGATTGTGCGCGTTGATTTATCAGACGACCTGGTTGCGCGAATTCAGATTAATTTTTGGCGCTTCGACGGCGGCATCGGCGGCAGTGCTCGGAGTGTTCATGGCGGGAATTGGTTTTGGCGGAATAATTCTGGGCCGGCGTTCCGAAACAAAAACGAAGCCGCTCGCTTATTACGGGAAGTTGGAATTGTGGATTGCGGCGAGCGCGGCGATTTCGCCGTTTTTGATTTGGGCGGCGCGTCAGCTTTACATCGCGCTCGGTGGAACGGAGGCGATGGGGATGTTCGCGGGGACAATCGTGCGCTTAATTCTGGCCGCGATCATCCTTGGAGTGCCCACTTTTCTAATGGGCGGCACGTTACCGGCCGCGGCGCGCGCGGCAGTCGCGCCGGATGACACTTCGCGGCGAGCGGTCGGATTACTTTACGGAACGAACACGCTCGGAGCTGTCACCGGCGCCGTAGTTGGAACATTTTTTCTATTCGAGAATTTCGGCAATCGATTGTCGCTTTGGTTCGCGGCGATCCTAAACGTGGGCATTGCGTTACTCGCGATTCAACTTTCGAAATCGACCGAGGAACCGAAGGCACAATCAAAACCGGCGCGCGAAAAGGAAGATGTCGATCTAACGCAGACCGCTCCGCTGTTTGTTTTTGCTGCAGCCGGTTTAGTCGGGTTCGCATTTTTTCTGATGGAACTGGTGTGGTATCGGATGCTCGGGCCGCTGCTCGGAGGATCGACATTTTCATTTGGATTGATTCTGGCGGTCGCGCTTCTCGGAATCGGCCTCGGCGGCGGCGCGTATGCGCTGTTTGGTTTGAGGCGAGCGGCGTCGTTGCAATTTTTCGCGCTGACATGCGCGGCCGAAGCCTTTTTCATCGCGCTACCGTACGCACTCGGCGATCGGATCGCGATGGCGGCAATGCTTTTGCGACCACTCGGCACGATCGGCTTTTTCGGTCACGTTATCGCGTGGACTTCGCTTTGTGTCGTCGTGATCTTTCCGGCCGCTTTCGTTTCCGGATTGCAGTTTCCACTTTTGATTGCATTGCTCGGTAAGGGAAGGAAATCTGTCGGCGCGCAGACCGGCGCGGCCTACGCCTGGAACACAACCGGGGCATTGTTAGGCTCCATCGCCGGAGGTTTCGGTTTCATGCCGATGTTTTCGGCGCCAGGCGTTTGGAGAATCGTCACCATCCTACTCGCAGCCTTGGCCCTAGCGGCCACAATCTTCGCCTTAAAAGAACGGCGCGACTGGACACGCACCTCTATCGCCTTTGTCACAATCGCACTCGCGGTGCTGATGTTGAACGCCACCGGTCCAACCGCCTTTTGGCGTCACAGTGAGATCGGCGTCGGCCGTCTTTCGCAATATCAGAGTTCGCCTAACGAAATGCACGATGTGGTGAACGGAGTTCGTCGGCGGGTGGCGTGGGAGGTAGATGGAATCGAAAGCAGCGTTGCATTGGCGAGTGCAGACAGCTTTGCCTTCATCGTCAACGGACGCTCCGATGGGAATGCCAAGCATGACGCCGGCACGCAGATCATGAGCGGGTTAATCGGGGCGGCCCTTCATCCGCATCCAACCAAAGCGATGGTCATCGGTTTAGGAACGGGCAGCACTGCCGGATGGCTCGCGGCCGTTCCCGAAATGGAAAAGGTGGATGTCGTGGAGCTCGAACCCGTAGTGGTGCGAGTAG
>JBEEGX010000161.1:0-11185 GCA_041167105.1 Verrucomicrobiota bacterium | reverse complement strand
ATGCGTTTTGCATTCGGCGGCACGACGGTCATTTGTCCCGGCAAAAGCAAAACTGAATCGCCGAATTTTCCATTCATCGACACGCGCATGCTGCCTTCGAGCACGAGCGCTTTGAAAACTTTTCCGGGTTGATGCTTGAGCATGACGGTGGTCCCGGTGATGGACGCCGTCACCATTGCGCTGTGAATCGTGGCGCCGCCGTGCGCTTTCGGCACTTGGAGCAACATCGTGCCGCGGTCGAGAGTGAGATCGCGCGTGCCGGCGGCGAAACTGAAAGATGTTTCCGGTCCGATGCGGGTGAGGGTTTTATCTTCGAATTGCAATTCAGAACGCGATTTCGCGCCGGTCTCGACAGCGACTTTGTCACGCACGACATCGTCCAGCTTCGCCGCACGCGACGCTTCGCTTGGATCGACAAGTTTAACCTCGTTGATGATCTTGGTAACGTGGGCCTCGCTGAAAGGCCGCGCGTTAACGGGCAACGCAGAAACCGCCGCCAAGCAACTGAGGAGGACGAGGTATTGTTTCATCGATCGGGCAATTCTTTAAGCACGGGACATGCCCCGCTGTTTAGAACTGCCAGGAGAAATTGAGGCCGCCGCCGATAACGCCCGCGTCGTAATCGAAAACGGAATGGTTCGAGCGGTTCGAGCCGAAAGAGCCGTAGGCGGCCAAAGTACTCCAGCGGGTGAAGTGGTAGCCTAACGAAATCGATTCCAGTCCGTTGTAATCGGTGCGGCTGCCGGCGTTGTAAAAATAAACTGCGCCTCGATAGGCTGCATCAAGATCGACATGGCGACTTACGCGCAAATGATAGCCGACCGCACCGGCGATGGTGTCGCGTTGCGCACTGTGTGGATCAGAGATGCTCGCGCCGCCGAACACGGTAAAGCTGAGCGCATGCGCACGGCTGAGTGCGATGATGCGTTGTCCGCCGATGGTAAATTCGTGCTCGGTGAGAAGATCATTGCCATCGCGATCGAGCAGCTTGGTCGCGTCGTAACGCGCGAAAAACGTCGTGCCCGCGGCGAACGCCGGAGTCCACGACAGACCCACGCCAGCACCGAAACTGTCGAAGTCGAGATCGGGCCGGTCGTTATACCGGAAGATCGCGACGTGTCCGCCGATTTGCAGTTGGAGCTCGGGAGTGATCGCGTGGTTCCATCCGAACGCGGCGCTGGCGACGAGAAATACGTCCGCGTCCATGTGGTCGCGCGTCAAGGCGGCATTGCTCGTGTAAAATACGGACGCGTCGCCCGTCAGAAAAAATTCGCGCGGACGTTCCTGTTCTTTCAAGACAACTTGTTTTCCGAACGTTCCGTCTTCGGCTTCGTTCGAAACTTCGGTTTCGCTTTGAGTCATTGCGGCAGGACCCTGCGCGTTGGCCGGCGGCACCATGCGCGATTGATCGAGCGCGCGTTCAGGAGCGAAGGGATTGTTCGCGGCCAGGATTGCAGCCGTCGCCGAAACCACGGCCAAGACAATCGTTAGGCGTTGCCAAGGAGAAGCCACGCCTCGCACTAAAGCAGTCGTCGTACCGATGCGCGTTGCTCTCGAAGTCGGCATGGTTCCCGCTCGTGCGGAGCCGGATGTTACGCCGGCGAATTGTTGTCGTTTTGTTGCTCGCGACCGTTTGCGGTGGCGTCGCGACGCTGCTCGAGACAACGCGGCCCAGTTATTTTCGCCAAAGCGAATGTTGGGTGCGCGATTCCATTATGCGCCGCGGCCGGACCACGGTCGCAAATTCCAACCTGATGTTTCTCGCGATCGACAACGACTCCATCACGCTCGATCCGGAACTCGATGTCGCTCGTCTTTTTGCTTCAACCAACGAATCGCCGACTTCGCGCAGAGCGTTGGAGTTAATGGCGAACGGTTGGCCGTGGAACCGCGAAGTTTACGCGCTCATCATTGATCGGCTCGTCAATGCCGGTGCGAAAGTCGTCGCGCTCGATTGTTTTTTCGCCGACGTCGGACGTGGCGATGACGCCTTGCGCGGTGCGCTCGATCGTCATCGCGATCACGTCGTGATCGGCAGCAACTTTGTCACCTCGCAAGATGTCGATCTTACGCGACCACTGCCGTCGCGCTACGATTTGCCCACGAGCACCGTCATTGCCCGCGAAGGAACCGCGGACAATCGCATCGGCTTCACCAACTTTTTCGCCGATGAAACGCGCGTGGTGCGCGCCGCGCAATATCGTATCGCGTTTCGCGATGGCGGCCGCGACACCGCCACATATCTCTCGCTCTGCGCGCGCATGGCCGACAAAGCCGGCGCGCGCGCCAAAATCCCTGACGACTTCGCCGAACATCTGATTCGCTTCACGGGCGCACCGGGAATCGGGTTTCGTCCGCACCCGGTCTACGAGATTTTTGCTCCGGAATATTGGGCGAACAATTACCGCTCGGGCGAATTGTTCCGCGACAAGATCGTGATCGTCGGCGCGGAAGGCAGTTGGCAGAAAGACGCGCTCATGACCCCGTTCGGTTTGATGCCCGGCGCCGAGCTTCATCTCAACGCCCTCAATGCGCTTTTGCACGGCGAGTTGATCAATGAGTTGCCGATGTCCGGCGCGATCGCGGTCATTGTTCTCGCGGTCGCCGCCGCCACCGCCATGAATCTGCGTCTGCAATCGCCGTGGATGCGATTGTCGATCTTGTGCCTAACAAGCGGCGTTTTCATTTTCGTCGTCGTCTGTGCTTACAATTACGCCAACCTCTTCATTCCGATCACGACGCCGTTGCTGGCGGTAAACGCGACCGTGCTCCTCGGCTTTGCGTCCGACTTCGCTTTCGAGCGCATCGAGAAAATGGGGCTAAGATCGACATTGAAAACGCGTGACGATCTCACCCACATGATCGTGCACGATTTGCGTTCGCCGCTCACCATCATGACCGGCTACGCCGGCGTGCTTCAACAGATCGCCGCAAAAAAACTTGGCGAGGATGAAGCGCAATGCGTCACGGAAATGTTGCGCGGCACCGACGACATGCGCGATCTCATCACGAATTTGCTCGATGTCGGTCGTCTCGAAGCGGGCGAGATGCCGCTGCGAATGGAAGATGTCGATCTTGCAAATGTCGTTAACCAGGTCGTTAACCGTTTTGCGCCTGTCGCGGGCGAGCGCGCGTTGCAGGCCGACATTCCGGCGGAGCCGGTCATGATTCAATGTGACGGCGATGTCGTCCGTCGCGCGCTCGCTAACTTGATTACGAACGCCATCAAATACACGCAGCCGGACGGACACATTCTCATCGAGCTCGATCTGCGCGACGGCTGCGTTGTCGTCGCCGTGAACGACGACGGCCCGGGAATTCCCGCGGCGCAGCACGCGCACATCTTCGAAAAATTCGGCCAGACGAAAGGCGGAAGCGAACATCGACATTCCAGCGGGATCGGTCTCGCTTTTTGTCGCATGGCGATCGAAGCGCACGGCGGCACCATTGGTGTCACCAGCGAAGTCGGCCGCGGCAGTATGTTTTGGTTCAAACTTCCCGTGCGGGTGTCGTCATCGCTGCGAGCTTGACGCTCGCACTGCGTCTGAAAACAATCGAGGCATGCAACCATTCACACGATTATTCGCAGTCACCGTCGCGGCGTTCATCGCCGTCGCTTCATTCGCGCAAAGTCCTGCATCGTCGCCCGCGGCCGCTCCAGGCGGAGCCGGTCAACCCACCGCCGAGCAGATGCAACAAATGATGCAACAAATGGTGGAGCTCTCGAAATTAAACGAAAACCACAAAATGCTCGCCGATCTTAACGGCACCTGGAGTTACACCGTGAAGATGTGGATGGATCCCACTCCCGGCGCAAAACCGCAGGAATCCAAAGGCACCGCCGTTCGCAAATCGATCATGGACGGTCGGTTTTTCCAGATGGACGTGACGGGCCAGATGGAAATGCCCGGCCCCGATGGCAAGCCGAAGAACATGACCTTCAAAGGCACGGGCATCGAAGGTTATGACAACGTGAAAAAGAAATTCGTCGGCACCTGGATCGATAGCATGGGCACCGGCATGATGATGTCGGAAGGCGATTACGATCCGGCAACGAAAACGTTCACCTACACGGGCGAAGTCGAAGCGCTCCCCGGAATGAAAACTAAAGTGCGCGAAGTGCTCAAGCTCACCGACAAAGATCACATGACGTTCGAGTGGTACGAGAACCATGGCGGTCAGGACGCGAAGACGATGGAGATCGCGTACACGCGCAAAAAATAGCGGATCGACAAATGTAATTGTCGATCTTGCGTGTTCGATCGCGCGCAAGATCGACATCGCACGAGCGACTCTCCTCAACCGCGTGCGTTCTGCACGCTTAATTCCCAACGGTAACCGTCTGGATCGTGCAACCAGATGCCCATGTTTTTTGAGCCCGGCCCTTCCGGCCCGATCTCGTCGCCCGGATCTTCGAGATCGACCTCTTCGTTTTGCAAATGCTTCAACGCTTTGCGCAGCGTCGTCATGTTAGGCAAATGAAACGACATGTGATCGAACGTTTCCGGTCGCGGCGTTCCTTTCTGTAGCGCGATCGTGACGTTTTTGTTTCCGATCGCGATCCCGCCATCGAATTCAAACTGCTTCGTTAGGCCAAGCGTGCGTTCCCACCATTGCGCGCTTTTCTGCGGATTGCGCACGGCTAATCCGAAATGTCCGACCAGGCCGAGTGTGAACGGAACTTTTTTCTTTCGCTTCACTTTTCCGAAGCTCGCCCCTTTCTTCGGCCGGGCAAGATCGACATCTGCATTCGCATGGATACCTTGCGCGGCATTCCCGCCGCCGCTTCGAAAATCAGCACCGAGATCGAACTCGATCCGCGATTTCAAAATCGCGAACGCCAACCCGGTCTCGATTTTCTTCGCGCGCTCGCCATCATCGTCGTCGTCATCTACCACGCCGGCATCATGGGTTTTCCGACGCCCGGCCGCGCGCATCGCTGGGGCTGGATCGGTGTCGATCTTTTCTTTGTCCTGAGCGGTTACTTGATCGGCGGGCAATTGCTCGCGTCGCTTGCGCAAGATCGACATCTCAATCTCGGCCGCTTCTTCGCGCGACGCGCGTTGCGCATTTTGCCGGCCTATCTCGTCGTGCTCGCGATTTATTTTTCGCTGCCCTCATGGCGCGAATATCCGGACATGGCGCAGCCGCTGTGGAAATTTCTGCTCTCGCTCCAGAACATCGCGTTACACGGCGGCACCGCTTTCTCGCACGCGTGGTCGCTCGCCGTCGAAGATCAATTCTATCTCGCGCTCCCTTTTATTCTGCTCGTCTTGAATCGCCGGCCGCGCGCCGCGTTGATTGTTCCGTGCGTCATCATCGTCGGTGGAATTCTGCTGCGAACATTCCTCGCGTATCAAAACCTTAACGACACCGGCAGCGTCGCCTTCCGCGGTTTCCAGGCGTGGATTTATTATCCGACGTGGACGCGGCTCGATCCGCTCGTGTTCGGCGTGGCCCTGTCCGCGATCGAAAAATTTCGGCCACAATGGTGGCAGCGCCTAACGAACATGTCGATCTTTCTCTGGTTGCCAGCGCTCGCGCTCATCGTCTACGCGCTTTGGCTGGGCGAAAGCGAAAACCTCACCGTCACCGCCTGCGTCTGGCAATTTCCGCTTATCGCATTTGCCATGGCGATGCTGCTGGTGTGCGCGGTCAGTCCGGGCTCGGCGCTCGCGCGCGTGAAAATTCCCGGCGCCGCATTCGTGGCCAGCATCGCTTACAGCGCGTATCTCGTGCAGAAACTCGCCATCCATTTCACCGCGCAAATTTGTTCGGCCTATAACATCGATCCGACGTCCGCATCCGCGCTTGTGCTGGTCCAGCTCTGCGTTTACGCCGCGGCGATTATTTTATTTCTTGGCGTTGAGCGTCCATTTCTGCAGCTCCGTCATCGCATCGCGCCGCGAAAACAACGCGGCCATTCCGGTTTTCCTGAGCGATAGTGCGCGATGGCTAAACACGAGCAACGCATCGCGTTCGTCACCGGCGCGAACAAAGGAATCGGATTCGAAGTTGCGCGCGAGCTCGCGCGCAAACGGTTTCGTGTTTTTCTCGGAGCGCGGAATGAAGGGGCCGGTGAGGCGGCGGCGAGAAAACTTCGGAGCGAAGGCGACGTCGCGTTTCTCAAGATCGACATCAGCAAGATCGACAATGTGCAACGGGCGGCTAACGAGTTCGTAAAGCAGAGCGACCGGCTCGACGTGCTCGTGAACAATGCCGGCATTCTGCTCGATGACGACAAAGACGTGCTCACGATCACGTCGGAAATTTTCGAGACCACAATGCGCACGAATACGCTCGGTGCCGTGCTCGTTAGTCAGGCGTTCGTTCCATTCCTGAACAAGAGCCCGGCGCCGCGCATCGTGAATGTTTCCAGTGGCGGCGGACAATTGACCGATGGCGCGGACGGCTGGGCGCCCGCTTATTGCATCTCGAAGACAGCGTTGAACGGCGTCACCGTGCAACTCGCGGCCGCGCTGCCGAAATTCGCGGTCAATTGCGTTTGCCCGGGATGGGTCCGGACCGACATGGGCGGATCGAACGCGACGCGCTCACTCGGCGAAGGCGCGGCGGGAATCGTTTGGCTCGCGGCCGACGCGCCGCAAAAAGAAACCGGAAAGTTCTGGAAGGATCGCAAAGTGATACCGTGGTGAGCAGATAAATGATGGGCCGTCTAAGCGCCGCTTGTTCAGTGCTGCGAGTGGCTATTTCCCAGATCTCGGCTATGATAACCGATGTCTAAAGCATCTACATTCACGCGTCGCGCGCCGGACACCATCAGCGAAGAACTCGTAGCGGTCCTTTCTTCCCGGGCGTCATTCGAATTCAAGGCCCTGTTCGACGTCATCTTTCTCAATCTGCGCGAACGCAATGCCGCCAGCGGCGGTGAAGAAATGCTCCGGCTCCGCACTTACGAAAAACTGCAGGGCCTCGTGAGCCAGGGCGCGGCGACACGTACCGTCAACGGCATCACCAAAAAGTACAAAGGCGTTGGGAAGCGAATCGTCGCGCTCACCGGTGAGATGAAGGCCCTTCGGGCGGAGTGGAACGCAAAGGTCGCCGCAAAAACAGCCGCGCGAAACTGATCAACGTCGCAAGGCGACGTTGTCGATCTTGTATCGAGTTCGGAAATGCCAGTGCGGCTCGCACTTAGAACCAGCGGCGCACGTCGCGCTTCAATTGCAGATAAGGTTCGCCGAATTTTGCCGTGAGATATCTCTCTTCGCGGACAATGACTCCGTAATTCAGGATTAACGCAAGCGGAACGACGAACAAGAGCGTGATCCAGTCGTTCAGGAAAAAGCCGAGCGCGATCTGCAGTAAACAAAGCGCGAGATACATCGGGTTACGCGTAAAGCGGTACGGCCCGCCGCGTACGATCGCTAATGCCGGCTTAGCCGGATCGACATTTGTCCCCGCCTTCTTGAATGCCACCACCGCGGACAACGCCAGTGTCGGCGCCACAATCACGAGGAGAATTCCGCAAACGAGACAGACGCGGTAACTGCTCGCCATTGGCAGTCGGATAACGAAGTAGTGAACGAGCGCGCTGATCACCGCGCCCACAGCCAAGATCATTGGCGGAAAAGCAATGACCCCCGGATTATCCGATGATGTCTCCAACTCTGTCATGTTGCGCCGACGCTAATCTACGAAGTCCGCGATCTCACGATACTTCTGTGTGAGCGCCCGGACGCGGTGATCGTAGTGGCGAAGATGCCGGATGGAACGGTAGATCAGCCACGAACCGAGCACGACGAGGCCCATGTTCAGGAGTAGCAGCGGCACAAGCAGCGGCATCACCTTTTCAAAGCTGTAATATCGCGAGGTCGCGATGAGCACGCTCAAGACGGAGAGCGGCAAAGCGAAGATGGCAATGCCGGTGCGCAGCGAAGAAAGCGCCGTTCGTTTCGCCGCCAGCAGCACCTGAATCTCGCCCAGGATGAGATTATCCAGCGGAGGCGATTCGTTCGGTTCCATGCCTGTTCGCTTTTCAATCTAGTGGCCTCGGATTGAAGATGTCGATCTTGCGGTTTTCGCAGCGCGGATTTTTTGAATCCAAACGCGACACCAGCCGCGTCCAACTATTAAATAGAGATCACCATGGAAACTTCACTTCCCACACCGCCGGTAGGCGGCACCGCTCCTGTCGTCTCATCTCACGTGCGCACTTGGAATATTCTCTGTCACGCCAGCGCGTTGCTCGGCGTTTTTCTTCATTTCCCCGGGCACCTGCTCGGACCGCTCATCGTCTGGCTGGCCAAACGCGCCGACTCGCCTGAGATCGATGCACACGGCAAAGAATCGCTCAACTTCCAAATCTCGATGCTCATCTACAACGTCATCGCTGCGGTCTTTTGCCTCGTCCTGATCGGCTTCGCGTTTCTCGCGATCCTTTGGATTCTGAACACGATCTTCGTCATCGTCGCTTCCATCCAGGCGAGCGAAGGGAAATTCTATCGTTACCCAATGACGATCCGGTTCATCTAGTAGGCGGTACCGCGCTCAGTGATTAATCGGCGATTCGCGTTTCGGAATCTGGAACGCCTCTGTTATTCCTCTCCGCATGAGGTTACTACTTCCAGTCGTCGGCGGTATTCTCGGTTTCTCAGTGTTGTCCGCTGTTGAAACTGTAGCTACCGCAGTGACGCCACCGCCGCGTGCGCAGATCACCGTTGAGAACTGGGACAAGGGTGGCGCTCTTTCGCGTTGGGTCTACACCCATGTGTCGGAATTTTTTCCATCGGCAGTGGTGCGACGCGGTGGAGCGATTGTCGATCTTCCGACGCAGCTCCGACCGGAGATCGGCGCAGTGAAAGTGACTGATGCCGGCGCGCCGGAGCAGACGCTCGACCAGTTCATCAACAACGGTGCGGTCGACGGCTGCATTGTCCTGCACGATGGCAAAATTGTTTACGAGAAATACCCGACCATCCAGCCTAACGACATCCACCTCATGATGTCAGTGACGAAAGCAGTCGTGCTCACCGCGCTGGCTGTTCTCGAGGACCAGGGCAAGATCGACATCGACAAGCCAATTGAAAATTTTCTGCCGGAGCTGAAGGGAAGCGATTGGTCCGGCACACGGCTACGCGATCTCGTCGATATGCGCTCGGGCATGGAAGGAAGCGAGACGGGCAACGACGCCTATCGCGATCCCGCGCATAAACAATTTCAGCTCGAAGCTACTCTTGGCTGGCAGTCGCGGACCGCGCGGGAGTTGCCCGATGCTGCGCGACGCGGCGATCTTTTCGGAATGTTGCGGACAATCAAACGCGAGCGCAAAGCCGGCGAGAAATGGCAATACACCAGCAGCAACACTGCGGTTCTCGCTGAAGTCGTATCGCGTGTCCGGCAAAAGTCTGGCGGACGCAATCAGCGATTTGATTTGGAGCAGGATCGGCGCGGAGCACGACGCCACCTTGGCCGTGAACGAACGCGGATTCCCGGTGTCGCACGCCGGCATGGCTGCGACTTTGCGCGACGTCGCGCGGTTCGGATTAGCATTCACCAAGAATCCGCCGGCCGGTCAGAGCAGAATCATTTCCGATGCGATCGTGCAGCGAATTTTCGGCGGGCGCGGAGGCAAAGCGGATGAGCATGGCATCTTGCCGCTGACCTACGAATGGGATTTGATCAGCGACAAAGGCGAATTGGCGAAAGGCGGATGGGCCGGCCAGTTGCTCTATGTTAATCGCGACAAAAATGTAGTCGTGGCCTACTTCGGGACGAACTTGAGCGCGAATCCAAAGATCGAGCCGCTACCCTGCCGAATTATCGCGAAGCAGGTTCCCTGATTAGGTTTCGCTCCCCGCATCATCAGCGGCCGCTTGACATCGGCAACCGCGGCGGGCGACAAGAGCCTCCGATGATGTCGATCAAGCGTCGCTTCTCCGCGGCTCCGGAGGGAACGGCCGCGTTGTTCTTCATTCAGATTTTCGCGACGCTCGGGTTCGCCGTTCTCTATTCAACGCTGGTCCTTTACGCGACGAAACATCTGCAGCTCCCGGTGAAAATGGCCACCGCGTTGATGGGCGTGTTCGGCGCGTTCAACTACGGCCTTCACCTCTTCGGCGGTTACCTCGGCGGGCGCTTCCTCTCGAACCGCAATCTTTTCGTCGGCGGCATGGCGCTGCAGGTCATCGGTTGCGGCTGCATCTCGTTAGGCACCGCCGCCATGTTCTACGTCGGCCTCGCTTTCTTTCTCACCGGCAGCGGCCTCAACGTCACCTGCATCAACATGATGCTGACGCAGCGTTTCACCCCGGAAGATCCGCGCCGCGAAGGAGCCTTCCTCTGGAATTACGCCGGCATGAACGTCGGATTCTTCGTCGGGTTCACCGTCGCCGGTTACTTCCAAGGCACCGAGAGTTATGCGAGCCTTTTCATCTTCGCTACGCTCGGCAACTTCGCCGCCATCGTCCTCGCCCTGTTCAACTGGACGACGCTGACCGATCGCAACACGCCGCTGCTCGAGGCGAAGTCGAAACAATTCCGGCTGCGATTGCTCGCCGGCATCGGCATTGTCATCGGGCTCATACCGGTCGTGTGGTTGATGCTGCAACGGCCCGGTATGACCGAGAAGCTGGTCAAGGGAATCTGCGGCGCGGTTGCGCTGACGCTGATCTACCTAACGATTCGACATTCGGATCGCCGCGAAAAACGGAACATGACTGCATATCTGATTCTGACAATCGGCTCGCTCATGTTCTGGTCGCTCTACCAGATGGCGCCGAGCGGCCTGACGCTGTTCGCCGTCAACAACGTTAACCTGATGATCGGCAAGTTGCAGATTCAGCCGCAGTGGATCCAGAACATCAACACCGTCGTCATCGTGATCGGCGGACCGCTGCTCGCGTCGTTCTTTCCACTTCTGCGCGCGCGCGGATGGAAGATCGACATACCGAAACAATTTGCCACGTCGCTCATCTTGATGGCGCTGGGCTTTCTCATTCTCCCGTTAGGCATCAAGCTGGCCGGCGGCGACGGCAAGAGTGCGTTCGGTTGGTTGTTCACGAGTTACGTGCTGCAAAGCGTCGGTGAGTTGCTCATCTCTCCCATCGGCTACGCGATGATCGGCAAACTCGCGCCGCGACAATACCAGGGCGTAATGATGGGCAGTTGGATGCTCGTGACCGGCCTCGCGTCACTCTTCGCCGGCGACTTCTCGGGCATGATCCCT
>JBEEGX010000160.1:0-4674 GCA_041167105.1 Verrucomicrobiota bacterium | reverse complement strand
GGGTGAAAGAACCAATCGCACACGATCAGCGTTCGCTCGGGCGACTGCGGCCAGAGCTGATGCACCATGATGTATTCCGGATGCATCGACAACAGCATGTTGGGGAAGATCGAGTAATAGAAAACGTGTTGGAGATTGTCGATCTTGCCCACGGGCGACGCGCAGGCGTCGCCGCTCGTCGTTAGGCTCTTGCCCGGATTCACTTTCATGAAGCCGCCGAGGAACGGTCCTTCGCTCAGATCGTTCTCGGCCGAATCGTAGGGCGAAACTTTTTGCAACTGCGGATGCACACCCGGGCAGTGATAACATTCCGAGTAATTCTCGAACATCAGCTTCCAATTCGCCCGCACGTCGTACTCGATGCGCTTGGCCGCGCGCAAGATCGACATGTTCCAATGCGAAAATTTCCCGGCGAGCGGCGCGAACCATTTCTCCAGCGGCACCGCGTCGTTCGCGAGATTCACGAAAATGAAACCTTCCCACACGCCGAGGTTCACGGGCCGCAAAGGATAATTGCCTTTGTCGAAGCCCGGCACCTGATCCATGTGCGGCGCGCCGATCAGACGCCCATCGAGCCCGTAGGTCCACGCATGATAAGGACACTGAATAGCGGCGGCGTGACCACACGCGTCCTCTTTCAACCGCGTGCCGCGATGCCGACAAACATTGTAGAAGGCGCGAATGGTCGCTCTTTGATCGGTCACGATGATGAGCGATTCATTCGCGACCGTGGCGACAAAGTAATCCCCCGGCTTCGCGATCTGGCTTTGATGGCCGACGAGCATCCATTGCTTCGCGAAAATTTCGCGTTCTTCCGCCGCGAAAATTTCCGGCGAAACAAAATACTTCTGCGGCAACGTCGTCGCGCGAATTGGTCGGGCGTTCTCAATCACGGCCGGCATGAGCGAATGCTCGCACGCGCGGATCAATCAGCAAGATCGACAATCGCTAAGATCGACATCTCGCCAAAAAAACAGCGCGGCCACGAATGGCCGCGCTCTGAAGCTGAGGAAGGTCAGTTTTTAGTTTGTTGTGTCCCTAGCTTGCGGTTCTCTATTAAGCAGCCGCGGTGCCACGTTGCCGCAGGATTTTTAAATACCCGCCGGCGCGGGAATGTTGCCCACGGACACGAACTCGCTCTCGTGCAATTCGGCCCGTCTCGTTCCGCGAATGAGTTGATACCATTGCAAAGCGGAGCCGAGCACGATCAGGAGAACGAGGACGAGAAACGAGCCGGCAACTACCGCGTCGAATCGCCAGACATTCGCCTGCCTCACCAAATCGTGGGCTTTCGCAAGATCGACAATCGCATTTGCCTGTGCCGTCAGAGAATCGGCGCCGCTGAGAAATCCGAGCCTCGGATCGGACGAGAAAATTTTCAGGTAACCGGCCGAAAACGTGACCGCGCACATGAAGAGCAGCGGCGCGAGCGTGATGAAAATATAGCGCGTCTTTTTCATCTTGATCAGCAGCGTTGTGCCGAGACAAAGCGCGATGACGGAAAGCAATTGATTCGCCAGACCGAAGAGCGGCCAGAGCGTGTTGATGCCGCCGAGCGGATCGATCACGCCCTGATACAAAAACCATCCCCAGGCCGCGACCAGCAACGCACTCGCGAAAAAATTCGCGCTCCACGATCGCGTGTTGCCGAACGGCCGCCAGACATTGCCTAACAAATCCTGCAGCAGGAATCTTCCGACGCGCGTGCCAGCATCGATCGTCGTTAGAATAAACAGCGCCTCGAACATGATGGCGAAGTGATACCAGAGCGCCATCGCGGTCGGATTCGACGACACACGCGAAAACATGTGCGCCATGCCGACGGCGAATGTGGGCGCGCCGCCGGCGCGATTGAACATCGTCCCCTCGCCCAGATTTTTCGCTAAGATCGACATCTGCTCTTCGGTCACGGGAAATCCGGCCGCGGAAACTTTCGCGACCACTTCGGTGGGCGTGCCTTTCGCGTTGATCGCGAAATATTCACCCGGCTGCAAAACGCACGCCGCGATCAGCGCCATCAGCGCCACCATCATCTCCGTAATCATCGCGCCGAAACCGATATCACGAATGCGCGATTCGCGTTCGAGCATCTTCGGCGTCGTGCCGCTCGCGATGAGCGAATGAAATCCCGACACTGCGCCGCACGCGATGGTTATGCACACAAACGGAAACACCGGGCCCGCGAACACGAGTCCGCTGCCGTCGATGAATTTCGTCAGACCCGGCATCAACATCATCGGATGAATAAGAATCACCGCGACCGCGAGCGCCGCCACGGTTCCGAGTTTTAAAAATGTACTCAGATAATCGCGCGGCGTTAGCAACATCCACACGGGAAGAATCGACGCGGCCAATCCGTAGATCATTATCGCCCACGCGATCCACTTTGGATCGTGACGGAACCACGCTTCGATCGCGGGATAATGCGCGAGAAATTGTCCGCCCCAAACCGCAGCGGCCAGTCCGATCATTCCGAAGATCGACATCGTCATCACGGATGCTCTGCCGGTGCGAAGCCCCGCGCCCATGATGAGCGCGATCGGAATCGTCATCGCGATCGTGAACACGCCCCACGGACTTTTCGCCAACGCCTGCACGACGACGAGCGCGAGCACCGCGAGCAGGATGATCATGATGGCCAGCACGCTAATGAGCGCGAGCGCACCAACACTCGGCCCGATTTCTTCCTTCACAATTTGCCCCAGCGTTTTTCCGCCGCGCCTAACCGACGCGAACATGATGATCATGTCGTGCACCGCGCCGCCGAGTGTTGCGCCGATCAAGATCCACAATGTGCCTGGCAAAAATCCGAACTGCGCCGCCAGCACCGGTCCCACGAGCGGCCCCGGTCCGGCGATCGCCGCGAAATGATGACCGAACACCATCCAGCGATTCGTCGGCACAAAATCCTTGCCGTCGTTATTCACGAGCGCCGGCGTCGCGCGGTCGTCGTTGAGCACGAGCACTCTTGTTGCGAGCCATTTCGAATAGAAGCGATAGCTGATCGCCGACGCGCATAATCCCGCGATGATAATCCAGAGCGCGCTCACCTGTTCGCCGCGCGAAATCGCGAGCACGTAAACGGACACCAATCCCAGAACCGTCACTGCAATCCACAGCAGCTTCTTCGGAAGACTCATGTTAGATCGACATGTATTAAACGCGATCTACCCGAGATTGTCGCGCGCTTGCTTCAGCTTCGCGAGCTGCTCGGAAAAATTCTTCTGCCGCTGTCGATGCTCTTCCACCACCGCCGCCGGCGCGCGATCGACAAACGATTTGTTATTCAACTTCGCTTCTGCCGCCTTCAGCTCCGCTGCGAGTTTTGCGATCTCTTTCTCGATCCGCTCGCGCTCCACCGCGGCATCCCGTTCGCCGACGTTAACCCAAACCTCGCCAATTGCGCTCAAACCGACAACTCCCGTCGCCGGAACGGAAACGGAGATGGAAATAGTCTCTGCACTGAGCAATCTAGACAGAGTTGCAAGTTCATCGCTGACGTCGAGGTCAGTTGGATTGATTCCAATTTCGATCTTCTTGTTCGAAGGCACCCCCGCCGCTGACCGAAGATTTCGGCCGACTTCAACTGCATCGCGCAGTCCCGCAACAATTCGCCGCTTCTCTCGTACATCGACGTCATTCAAACTGACTCGTTGCGGCGGCGGTTCGAACTGAATCGAGCCTTCGCCGAAACCGAACATCGACCACAATTCTTCCGTGATGTGCGGCATGAACGGATGCAGCAATCGCAGCACGGAAGAGAGCGCGACATCCATCACCGCCAGCGTCGTTTTCTTCCGCGCTTCATCGTCGCCAAAGATGTCGCTCTTGGCCGCCTCCACGAACCAATCACAGTAATCGCTCCAGAAAAAATCATAGAGCCGTTGCGCGACGACGTTGAAATCGTAACCGCGATACGCGCCCTCGATCGCGTCGATCGTTTCATTCAATCGCGCGAGAACTTCGACTGCGTAGATCGACAAGTTCTTCTTGTCGATCTTCGGCGACGCCGCGCTCGGCCCGTGCATCTGACGAAAACGCGCGGCGTTCCAAAGTTTGGTCGCGAAGTTTCTTCCCTCCTCGATTTGTTTTTCGTCGAAGCGAATGTCCTGACCGCTCGGCGCGATGCGCATGAGGCCGAAGCGAAGACCGTCGGCACCGTACTTGTCGATTAACTCGAGCGGGTCAGGCGAATTGCCCAGCGACTTCGACATCTTTCGGCCTTGTCGATCGCGAATGAGTCCGGTGAAGAAAACGTCACGGAACGGAATGTTATTGTCGATCTTGTCCGATTTGCCCGGTTTGAATTCGAGACCGGCGATGATCATGCGCGCGACCCAAAAGAAAATAATGTCCGGCGCAGTCACCAGGACGGACGTCGGATAGAATTTCCTTCGGGTTTCCTCATCCATCGTTTCATAGGCCCACAACCAGGACGAAAACCAGGTGTCGAGCGTGTCCGCATCCTGCACCCAGTTCTCTGCATCCGCCGGAGGCTCCATTCCTACATGGATTTCGGATTTCGGATTTGAAACTTCGGAGTTTTTCTTGCGGTACCATGCCGGAATCCGATGCCCCCACCAGACCTGGCGGCTGATGCACCAGTCCTGAATATTTTCGAGCCACTGCGCGTAAACCTTCTCCCAATGGCCGGGGAAAAAGCGAATCAGGTGA
>JBEEGX010000159.1:0-5054 GCA_041167105.1 Verrucomicrobiota bacterium | reverse complement strand
AAATCCAATCGCAATGTGCCGCAGGTGCGAATCGATCCGGCGACATTGCCCGATGCGTTTAGCGCAAATATTCCGCTGGCGAAACCGGGACGTTGTCAGGCGCCGCTGAAAAATTTGCCGGAAGACCGCGTGAATAGCGTGCTCGATGCGGCGGCAAATTTTCGACTGCAGCAAAAAGCCGCGCGGCTTCGGCGCAAGATCGACAATCAAAGCGCGGACGAAGCGTTGTTTCAGGAAATTGCGGGCGCCCTCGGATATAAACAGAACAAATTGCCGTTCACTTTAGTCGCGCAGCGATTGTCTCTGAAATCTCTCCGCGAAAAGCCGGATGAAAGCGACGCGTTACTCTTCGGTATCGCCGGCTTTCTCGAAGCGCCCGATCTGGCAGTGTATGAAAGATCGACAAGAGAATATGTGCGCAATCTCTGGGACCAATGGTGGCCCCGTCGAGCGGAGATGCAGCGGCTGATCTTGCCGGCAGAAGTGTGGAAGATCACGAGCACGCGCCCGATGAATCATCCACAGCGCCGGCTGGCCGCATTGTCGATCTTAGCGAGCCAGTGGCCGAGCTTCCGGCGATCGTTAGGCAAACACGAAGTCAAAGACGTGCGAAAGTTTTTCGGCACGCTGGCGCATCCATTCTGGAACACGCACTACACTTTGCTGGCCGAGCCAGCGTCCACCGAGATGGCGCTCATCGGCGAGTCGCGCATTATCGAGATTCTCGCGAATGTGCTCTTTCCGTTCTGGCTGAATGAAGATAACGCCAGTCCGGCTCGGACCGATCTTGCGCGGGAGTACGCGGCCTTGCCAGCACGCCTCTCAAATCGCCGGGTTGAGACTGGTGCGACGCGATTGTTCGGCAACGATCCGCGGCGGAAAGATTTTCTGAAGACCGTCGCGCATCAACAAGGTTTGCTACAGATTTACGAAGACTTTTGCCTGCAGGATAATTCCGATTGCGCGCAATGCCCATTTCCCGAGCAGATGCAAAAGTGGACGTGAACGCCTTCGATTTTGACTATTCACTTCTCACCGATCACTATTCACCTCTTCTCAGCGCGGGTGTAGTTCAATGGTAGAACGGTAGCTTCCCAAGCTACATACGGGGGTTCGATTCCCCTCACCCGCTCTCTTCAATTTGCGGAAGTGCGCCGCAGGTTTGCGAAAAGCGCGCGATTTGCGCGCAAGATCGACAATCGCGTTTCGCGCGTTCCCTCGTGAAGGCGCGATCGCATTTTCCGAAAATTCACTGGCGTATTTGGTGCTGAAATATCGCGACAGTGAAGCGAGGCCAGTTTCAGCGAGCGATTGTCATCACGATTTTGTTAGGCACGGCGCTGAGCGCGTCCGCGCGGAAGCCGAAACCAAAAGCGCGACCCAATGCGCAGTTCGTCGGACAAGCGGTGCCGGCGACGATGGTGCCGGGACAAAGTTACAACGTGTCGGTGACGATGCAGAACACGGGCACGAAGCAATGGGGCACGGCGAATTTTCAGTTGGTTTCACAAAATCCAGCGGGAAACACGACGTGGGGATCGAATTCCGTGGGACTGTCGCAGACGGCGCCGCGCGGAAGCACGAGCACATTCAATTTCGCGGTGAGCGCGCCGAACACACCAGGCAGTTACAATTTCCAATGGCAAATGGCGCAGGGCGGCACGGGTTTCGGACAAGCGAGCACGAACGTTACCGTAGCGGTAGCGGCACCGACGCCGACTCCGTCGCCAAGCGTAACGCCGACGCCAACACCGAGCGGCAATCCGTCGACGGTGTTCATCGCGCATCTGCGACCCGCGCTGGCGGGTGCGAGCGGAACCGGTACGGCGATTCTGAAAGTGGCGGCCGATGAAGCATCCGCCACATTGGCCTTCAGTTTTTCGAATTTATCGGGGCCAGTAACGGCGATGCACGTGCATGGCCCGGCGAATCCCGGACAGAGCGCGGGCCCGTTATACGATCCCGATGAAGCTCAGCCCCGATCGGACGGAACGTATCTGTGGACGTTCGTGCCGGTGGGTATAAACAGCGTCGCGGACATTGTCGCGGCGATAAAGGCGGGCCGCACTTACTTCAATATTCACACCGCGCAATTTCCAAGCGGCGAGATCACGGGCTTCTTTAATCTTGCGGGCGGAAGTCAAAGTGTGCCGCTGCCGACGCCACCGCCGCCGCTGCCCGGCGGAACGCCGACTGCGGAAGATGCCGCGCGATTTCTGAATCAATGCACCGGTGGCGCAACTGCGGCCCTGATCCAGGAAGTGCAGCGAAAAGGATTCAGCACGTTCCTCGACGAACAGTTCGCCTTACCGGCGAGCTCGAATCTTCGGTGGGTCGATAGACAAACGGCAGAGCCCGGTTGGTGGGACACGATGTCGGCCTGGTGGACGCTCGCGGTCACGGCGCCGGACCAGGTGCGGCAGCGCGTCGCGTTCGCGTTGAGCGAAATTCTCGTGACGTCATTCAATGATGGCGACCTGAGCGACAATGGCGTCGCGATGTCGGGGTACATCGACATCCTCGCGAACAACGCGTTCGGCAATTACCGGCAACTTCTGCAAGAGGTCACGCTCAGTCCGACGATGGGCGTTTACCTCGACATGTTAGGCAACGACAAAGGCGATCCGGAAAGCGGTCAGCATCCGAACGAAAACTACGCGCGGGAATTGATGCAGTTGTTTTCCGTCGGGTTATTCCAGCTCAACATCGACGGCAGTCTCGCGCTCAACGGCGACGCGTTGCCAATTCCGACGTACGATCAATCGGCAGTGGAAGGATTGGCCGCGGTGACGACAGGCTGGACGTTCGCCGGCCAGAGCGAGTTTTGGGATTGGCAGCCTAACTACAGGCAGCCCATGTCGATCTTTCCGGAACATCACGAGGCCGGGCCGAAGCAGATTCTGAGTGGCGTTGTGATCCCGCCGGCACAAGCGCCGGCGCAAGATCTAAACACCGCGCTCAACACGATTTTCAATCATCCGAACGTCGGACGTTTCGTTGGTCGGCAACTGATTCAACGCCTGGTCACGAGCAATCCGACTCCCGGGTATGTGTATCGGGTGGCGGCCGCGTTCGACAACAACGGCCAGGGGGTGCGCGGCGACATGAAAGCTGTGATCAAAGCCATCTTGCTCGATTATGACGCACGTGGTGGGAGCAAGACAGGACAGGGCGCCGGAAAATTACGAGAACCGGTCTTGCGTTTGACGCATCTTTATCGCTCGTTAGGCGCACATCCGAGCGACGGCATTTTTGCCTTTTGGATTCCGGATGAATTCGGCGAGCAGCCGCTCAACTCGCCGACCGTTTTCAATTTCTTTACGCCGGATTACGTCGCGCCGGGCGGGATCGCGCTCGCCGGGTTGTATAGTCCTGAGTTCAAAATTACGACCGAGACGACGGTCGTAGCGCAGGCGAACCAAGTCTACGAGGCGTTATTCTGGGAAGATATTCCGCTCGATTTCTCGGCGGAAGACGCGCTCTCGAACAATCCATCGGCACTTGTCGATCTTCTGAACGTCAAATTGATGAACGGCGCGATGTCGAGCGCGATGCGACAAGCTTTGATCGACACCATCAATCAAATGCCCGCGGATGACGACTGGGAGCGCGTGCGCAGCGCGGTCTGGCTCGTGCTCAATTCGCCCGAATACGTCGTGGAAAAATAAAATGAACAACAGTTACCGACCAACACGACGCACATTCATCCGACAAGCGGCGTGTGCCGCGCTGGGCACGAGCGGCTTGCTCAGCACCATTTGGGATCTGCGCAAACTGAGCGCCGCGACCGCGGTGGGCGATTACAAGGCGCTGGTCTGCTTGTTTCTCTATGGCGGCAATGACGCGAACAACGTGCTCATACCCAACGACACTTCCTTCTACAACAGTTACGCGAACGCGCGCGGCCAACTTGCGATCGCGCGCAACGCGCTGCATCCGCTCACCGTTTCCGTAGGCGATGGGCGCAATTACGGATTTCATCCCGACATCGGCGCGCTCGCCAACCTGTTCAATCAAGGCAAGCTCACGATGGTCGCAAACGTCGGCACCCTCGTCGCGCCGACGACGCGCAGCGATTACATCAACGGCACCGCCGCCGTGCCGATGAATTTGTTTTCGCACGAAGATCAGTCGGTGCAATGGATGACGAGCGTGCCCGATCGCGGCGACATTCGCACCGGTTGGGGCGGACGCGCGGCGGATCTCGTCGCGTCGCTCAACAGCGATTCGCGCGTATCGCTCGCCTTGTCGATAGCCGGCACGAACACATTCGAAGTCGGCAACACCGTCGTGCCGTATTTGATTTCGCCCGACGGCTCGTTAGGCCTGCGCGGTCTGGGTGAGAGCACGAACGATCAGATTCGCATCGACGGCTTCAAACGCTTGCTCGCGCTTCCGCACAATAATTTATTCGAGCAGGCTTATTCCGACACGATGAGTCGCTCGATTGCGGAGAACGAGGTCCTCAGCAGCGCGCTCGCAGGTGTGACCGTGAACACACAATTTCCCGACACCGATCTCGGCCGGCAATTAGCGATGGTCTCAAAACTCATCGCCGCGCGAGCAAATCTTGGGATGCAGCGGCAGATTTTCTTCGTTGCCGTAGGCGGATACGACACGCACGGCGATCAGCTCGCGGCGCAATCAGGATTACTCCAGGAATTGAGCGCGGGCATGAACGCGTTCTACAACGCGACAGTGGCGCTCGGCGTCGAACAATCGGTCACCACATTCACCGCGTCAGATTTCGGTCGCACATTACCGGGGAACAGCGGCGGGAGCGATCACGGTTGGGGCAGCCACCAATTTGTCATGGGCGGCGCGGTCAATGGCAATCGTCTCTACGGGAAGTTCCCAACTCTTGCGGTTGATGGTCCGGACGATACCGAGGATGGCCGCTGGATTCCGACAACGAGCGTTGACGAATTTTCCGCGACGCTCGCGCGCTGGTTTGGCGTCAGTGATAGCAACATGCCGATCGTCTTTCCAAACATCGGTCGCTTCGCCAATCCGAATCTCGGATTCCTTCGCTGACCTCGTGCAAGATCGACATG
>JBEEGX010000158.1:0-6674 GCA_041167105.1 Verrucomicrobiota bacterium | reverse complement strand
TTCATCCTGAAGCCGAGCGAGAAAGTTCCGCTGACGGCATTGTTGATTGTCGATCTTTTGCACAAAGCCGGATTGCCGAAAGGCGTGCTCAATGTTGTCCCGGGTGGACGCGAATCGGTCGATGCCTTGCTCACGCATCCGAAAGTGAAAGCGATTTCGTTCGTCGGTTCGTCACCGGTCGCAAAACACATTTACGAAACCGGAACGCGTCACGGTAAACGCGTGCAGGCGAATGGCGGCGCGAAGAACTATGTCGTGATTATGCCCGATGCCGATGTCGATCGAACAGTGGAAGCACTTTCGGCGGCGGCGTTTGGTTGCGCGGGCGAACGCTGCATGGCCGGTTCGACTGCGATCGCCGTCGGCAAAGCGGCCGATTCGATCTTGCCTTCGTTAGTCGCAGCGGCGCGCGCGATCAAGGTGGGTCCGACTGATATTGCGAAATCTCAGCCCGACATGGGCCCGGTCATCACCGGACAACATCGCGATCGTGTTCTTGAACTCGTTGCCAGCGGCGAAAAAGAAGGAGCGAAAATCATCGCCGACGGACGTGGAGTTAAAGTGAGCGACGCGCCTAACGGGTTTTATGTCGCACCGACGATTGTCGATCTTGTGCAGGATTCGATGACGATCGCGCGCGAAGAAGTGTTCGGGCCCGTGCTCAATGTCATGCGGGCGGACGATGTCGATCAAGCGATCGCAATGGCGAACAACTCTGCGTATGGAAACGGCGCCGCCATTTTTACGAACTCCGGCAAAGCCGCGCGCGAATTCAAAAACCGAGTCAAAGCGGGCATGGTCGGCATCAACGTAGGAGTGCCCGCGACCATGGCGATGTTTCCATTCACCGGTTGGGACGAATCGTTTTACGGCGACCTCCACATTCAAGGCAAAGAAGGCGTGCAATTTTACACGCAGCAGAAAGTGGTAACGACGCGCTGGTTCGGCGACAACGTCGGTGATGTTTGGAAGAAATAGTTAGGCTCGCGATGTCGCTGTTGATTAAAGGCGGAGAAATCGTCACGCCTGACGAGCGCTACGCCGGGGACATTTATTGCGAAGGCGAAACGATTTCGCGCATCGATCGCAAGATCGACATCGGAGCCGGCGGGAGCCGCGCGACGACGACGGGAAAGCCCGGCAGGGTTGACGAGCCGGGAGGTGAGTCAATCAATCAACAAGCGGACGAAATCATCGACGCGTCGGGCAAGTATGTGTTCCCCGGTTTCATCGATCCGCATGTGCACATTTATCTGCCGTTCATGGGCACGTACGCGAAGGATACGCATGAGACGGCGAGTCGCGCGGCGCTCGTCGGTGGAACGACGACATTCATCGAGATGATTTGTCCGGCGCGCGGCGACAAGCCGATGGAGGCATTCGAGCTTTGGCGCGGAAAAGCGGAAGGCAACAGCGCGTGCGACTTCACCTTTCACATGGGCGTGACGCGTTACGACAACGAAGCGGAACAGGATTTTCGCGAGATCGTTAGGCGCGGGATCACGAGCTTCAAAATTTTTCTCGCGTATAAAGGCGCGTTCGGAATTACGGATGAAGAACTCTACGCGACGCTGACCTTGGCGAAAAAGCTTGGCGTGATTGTCACCGCGCATTGCGAGAACGCGGATCTGGTCGTCGAGTTACAGAAGAAATTATTGAGCGAAGGCAAAACCGGGCCGGAGTTTCATTATTGGAGCCGGCCGCCGGTGGTTGAAGCCGAAGGCGTGCATCATGTCATGACGTTCGCGGAGATGACCGGTGCGCACGTCTACACCGTGCACACGAGCTGCGAAGAATCGCTCGCAGAAGCGATGCGCGGAAAAGCGCGTGGCGTGAATGTTTCGGTCGAGACGCTCATTCAATATCTATTTCTCGATCGCACGGACGCGGAACCGAATTTCGAAGGTGCGAAGAATGTGATGTCGCCGCCGTTGCGCGACAAAAAAAATCAGGAGGTGATGTGGAAAGCGCTTGCCGATGGATCGGTCGCGACGTTGGCGACGGACCATGCGCCGTTCGATTACACGCAGAAGTTGATGGGCAAAGATGATTTCACAAAAATCCCGAACGGAATCCCGTCGCTGGAGGATCGCGTGAATCTATATTTCACGCACGGCGTGAAACGCGGCAAGATCGACATCCAACGTTTCGTCGACACCGCGAGCACGCAGGCGGCGAAGTTGTTTGGATTATTTCCGCGCAAAGGCGCGATCAAAGTGGGCAGCGACGCCGATCTCGTCGTTTACGATCCGAACCATCGCGGCACGATCTCCGCGAAGACGCATCAGATGAACGTCGATTACAATTCGTTTGAAGGAATGCCAATCGAAGGCCGGCCGCACGTCGTCACTGTTCGCGGCAAAGTCGCGGCACGCGATGGAAAATTCGTCGGCGAGTTCGGCCGTGGGAAAATGTTGGAACGCGAGCCGACACATTTCTGATTTCCTCCTGCTCATGCTCCTGCTCATGATCATGATCATCGACGAGGCAATTCGATCAGGAGCATGAGCAAGATCATGAGCATGAGTGAAGGCGCCCTCGCACCCGATGTCGATCTTACGATCGAGCTCGAGCACAGCTCGCTTTACAATGTCGATCTAGCGCCGGTTCCGGGCGATCGCCGCAAATGGCGCGTCGGCAGTTTCGCCGCGCTCTGGATTTCGATGTCGGCCTGCATTCCGACTTACATGCTGGCTTCATCGCTCATCGGCGGCGGCATGAATTGGTGGCAGGCGATCATGACGATCTTTCTCGGCAACGTCATCGTGGTTGTGCCGATGATTTTGAATGCGCATGCCGGCACGCGTTACGGAATCCCGTTCCCGGTTTTTTGTCGCGCGAGCTTCGGCACGCGCGGCGCAAATGTTCCCGCGCTCATGCGCGCGTTCGTCGCGTGCGGTTGGTTCGGAATCCAAACGTGGATCGGCGGCAACGCCATCTACAAGATCATGTCGATCTTCGCGCCATCGCTCGCGACCGGCTCGACGCAAAATTTTCTCGGCATCACCTTCGCGCAGTTTCTCTGCTTCCTCTTTTTTTGGAGCATCAACATGCTCGTCGTTTACAAAGGCATCGATTGCATTCGTTGGCTCCTGAACATCAAAGCGCCGTTGCTCATCGCACTTGGACTTCTCCTCCTGTGGTGGGCTTACAAAAATGCCGGTGGCTTCGGTCCGATTCTCGCACAACCGTCCGCGTTTGATCCCGGCCAACCGAAAGCCGGACAGTTCTTTCGCTTCTTCGTGCCCGCGCTCACCGGCATGATCGGTTTCTGGGCGACGCTCTCGCTCAACATTCCCGATTTCTCGCGCTACGCGGTTTCGCAACGCGACCAAATCGTCGGTCAGGCGCTCGGACTTCCCCTAACGATGGCGCTCTACTCGTTCATCGGCGTCGCCGTCACTTCCGCGACCACTATTATCTATGGCGCGCCGATCTGGGACCCGGTCGATGTCCTCACGCGCTTCAGCAATCCGGTCGTGCTCGTCATCGCGATGCTCGCGCTTTGCATCGCAACACTGGCCACGAACATCGCGGCCAACGTCGTTAGTCCGGCCAACGATTTCTCCCATCTCGCGCCGCACAAAATTTCCTTCCGGATGGGCGGCCTCATCACTGGTGTCATCGGCGTGATCATGATGCCGTGGAAACTGGTGGCCGATCCTTCCGGTTACATTTTCACCTGGCTCGTCGGTTACAGCGCGTTGCTCGGACCGATCGGCGGAATCATGATCGCCGATTATTACGTTTGGCGCCGACGACAGCTGCATCTCGGCGCGCTTTACCGGACCGACGGCGAATATCGTTACAGCAATGGTTTCAGTTTGATCGCGCTCTTCGCGCTTGCGGTTGCGGTGTTGCCGAATCTTCCCGGCTTTCTAGTCACGGTAAAAGTTGTCGATCTTGCGAGTGTGCCGGCGTTCTTCGTTAGGCTTTACGACTACGCCTGGTTCGTCGGCTTCGCGATTGCGTTTGTCGTTTATCTCGCGCTGCGCAGGTTGAATACAAGATCGACATGAAAACTCCCGAGCTTCCGCCATTCGATTTTCAACCAAACAAATACAGCGGGCCATCGGCTGATGAAGTCGCGCGATTGCGCAAAGAATTCCTGAACCCGGGAATTTTTCTCTACTACAAAAAACCGATCATGCTCGTGCAGGGCCGAATGCAGTATGTCTGGGACGAGAACGGCCGCAGATATCTCGATGCGCTCGGCGGCATCGTCACCATCTCGATCGGACATTGCCACCCGGAAGTTGTCGATCTTGCGAACAAGCAAAACGAGACGCTGCAACATTCGACCACGATTTATTTGCATCCGAACATCGCCGAGTACGCGCGCGATCTTGTCTCGAAAATGCCGGGCGAGTTGAAGATTTGTTATTTCGTGAACTCCGGCTCGGAAGCGAACGACCTCGCGCTTTTGATGGCGCGCGCTTACACCGGTAACTACGACGTCATCGCGTTGCGCAACGCGTATCACGGCGGCGGCACCTCCACCATGGGCCTGACATCGCATCGCACCTGGAAATTTAATGTGCCGCACAGTTTCGGGGTTGAGCACGCGATCACGCCCGATCCGTATCGCGGCGTATGGGGACGCGACGATGTCGATGCGGGAAAGAAATATGCGGAAGATGTGAAGAGCCTGATCGACTTCGGCACCACCGGCCAGATCGCGGCCTTCATTGCCGAATCAATTCAAGGCGTCGGCGGCTGCGTTGTGTTTCCGGATGGTTATCTCAAGCACGTTTACGAACACATCCGCGCGGCCGGCGGCGTATGCATCGCGGATGAAGTGCAGGCCGGATTCGGTCGCACCGGTTCGCATTATTGGGGATTCGAAACGCAAGGCGTCATTCCCGAAATTGTCACGATGGCGAAGGGAATCGGAAATGGCTGTCCGCTCGCGGCGGTCGTGACGACGCCGAAAATTGCGCAAACGCTCGCGTCGCGAATTCACTTCAACACCTTCGGCGGAAATCCGGTGGTGTGCGCGCAAGGGCTCGCGATTTTGAACATCATCGAGCGCGAAAAGCTTCAGCAAAATTCGTTGAAGATCGGGAACAAAATTCTCGCCGGCCTGCGAGAGCTTCAGCAAAAGCACAACATCATCGGCGACGTGCGCGGCAAAGGTCTCATGCTCGGGATCGAGCTGGTGAAAGATCGACAATCGAAAGAGCCGGCCCGCGAAGAATGCGCGCAGGTGTTGGAGACGACGAAGGAAATGGGGCTGTTGTTAGGCAAAGGCGGACTCTGGGGACAAACCATCCGCTTCTCGCCGCCGATGTGTGTGAACGAAGCCGACGCTGATTTTCTCCTCGAAGTTCTCGATCAATCGCTCGCGCGTTTGTAGTTGCCACCTAACGAGACAAAGCTGACCACAGCTGGCGGGAGCGAGCGTTGTTTTCATTCATCCCAATTCATCCTTCAGCCTTTCAGCACGGCGGCCTGCGGTTGGCCCCAGCGCTTGGTTAGATGATCGGCGGTGAATCTGAGCAAGCCTGTCCGTCTCGCTAACGAACGGCCATGTGAACGCAGTAATGAAACCATCCCACATCCAGCCATAGCTATCGAGAACGGCGACAGTAAATCTCTGCTCGCCGCGCACACGAAGCACTAGTGCACGAATGAGTATAACTGGCGTCGCGACCGTAAGTGCAACGGGAAGCAACAGAAGAATGAGTAGGCGAAATAGAATCTCTTCGACGAGCCATCGTAGAATGAATTGCAACATCAGTTGGGACTCATCTAACGAAAATTAGACGGAGGAAAATGTATTTGCACGTGCGTTTCAAAATGCACGACCGTGCTTGTAATTCTCGATCTAACGATTGTCGATCTTAGCGCATGTATTTCCAATTGCGCGGTTTTCCCTCGGCCATCCATTCGATAGCCGTTTTCAGTCGTTCGCCTCGCGTCGCGTGACGCTTTGCCTCCGTCAGCCATTCGACGTAATCGCGCTGATTCGTTGGGCTGAAATTCGCGAACGTCGCGCCCGCTTTCGTGTTTTTTTTCAGCGCATCGGCAAGATCTGGTGGAACCCGCAGCGGCTTCCGTTTCGTTTTCATTGGCGCCGTCTCCCTGATTCCCTTGTCCTTTAGCTCCGCTGCTTTCCGCACATAGCCGATGAGCGTTTTTTCGTTCGGCAAATCCTCGACTGACGCGATCCGACCGAATTGTCCCATGGCTTCGTCTTCCTTCGCGCGACTGCCGAAAACGAGCGCGCCATTCTTAAAATGAAATGCGCAATGCTGTTTGAACGCCGCCATCGCGCAGAGGATCCCGCCGTTGTAATCGAAATGCGGCATCTGCCACTTGATCGTCTCCGCCACATCCGGACAGCCGGCATGAACGATTTTGCGCAGATGTTTGAGAATCGGTTTTGCGAACGGCTGCGCCTTGTCGATGTAGGCGTCGATGCGGGGATCTTTTTTGCCCATTGCGTCCGGTTGTAGTCGAAAGGCGGCGGCCGGCCAAATAATTTCCGGCGTGCTTGGCCCGCCAGCAGCTATTTCGCAGGCATGGTCACGATTGTTTCCCCTCGCCAATTCGCGAACGCGCTTCTGATTGCGCTCGTCGCGCTTGTTATCGTGTTGCCGGCGCCGACGGCGCATGCGCAACGTTATCGCCGTCGTCTGCCGGCCAGTGTTGCCACCGCCATCGCGCTGCAA
>JBEEGX010000157.1:0-6515 GCA_041167105.1 Verrucomicrobiota bacterium | reverse complement strand
CGAAGACAAGCGCAGGAATGATTTTTATCGTTCAATAGGCGTGGACTGTAAGGACTTGCCGTGCGGACGTATTCCAGACAGCCAACTACCGGCAACCGTCAAGTTTTACGATGAAAGCGAGAAACTGCAGCGGGTGGTTCAGCGACCAGAGGAATGGTCGGTAAAACCGGATGTTCAGGCTCAAACTGAGCCCGAACGGTAGCGTGTATCATTCAAAATAAGTTGCGCCGACGCTTCTCCGTCTAGGATAGACCGAGAATGCCGCCGCGTGCCAAATTACCTAGAAGCAACAGCAGCAACACCGCGATTTAGTTGAGACTCTACCGCACGACGACCATGTGACAGATCGCGCGCGCGCGCGTTATCCACTCGCGCCGGATTTTGGGAAACCAAGAGATAGCGTCAGACACGCTGTTTCGTTGCGTTTTACCTCGCGTGACGCTGTGTGATTGCGTGAGCTAATTTGAGCAAATTCGCTGAAGGCTCATTGGCAAGGAGGTGCTCTACCACGCGCGTGCGCGGGAGTGCAATAATGTGCAGGCGCGCAAACGCGCGGCCAAATCGCGCGTGCGATCCGAAAATGGGTGCAAATAACACTGCCCAAAGGTGTTCAGGTCAAAAGCGAAGTCACGCCCGGGTTTGCGGAAATCCTCACACCGGATGCCCTCGCGTTTGTCGCGAAGTTGCAGCGCGAATTTGGCCCGCGTCGTGATGAAGCACTGCAGGCGCGGCAAGATCGACAATCACGTTTCGACGCCGGCGAGATGGCGGATTTTTTGACGGCAACGAAACAGATTCGCGAGGGCGCGTTACGCTGCTTTGTCGAAGGGGACGATGTTGTCGCTCTTGGTTTGCGGGACAATCTTCCAATATAGTTTCGCCGTTTTGGGCTTCACCAATTCACGGTAATGGTGAAATATAAGGTCCGCGCTCGTATGGCCCATTTCCGAGGTAAGTTCAGCGAGGCCTACTTTTTTAAAGTGCGCGAGATAGTAGCTGGCGAAGCTGTGTCGGAGCGCGTTGTTCGGCCACGTATCAATGCTCGCGGCTCTGCGTGCTTTCTCTAGCAGCTTTCGGAAATTGGGCGGCGCGACAGGCGCGTTCGTTTTTGCATTAGGCTTCAACCAAAGCAATAGGTTCGGCTTTATCTTAATGAAACGCCTGCGCGCGCTTTTTGCGTTGCTCGCGGTCACTTCGATTAGGCGCGATTGCAAGTCGACTTCCTTCCAATCGAGCCGCTCAAGCTCGGCGCGGCGCAGCCCCGCGAACGCACCAATTGCAATGCAGGAAACTATTTTTTCAGGCGCGCTTTCGAGTAGTCGCGACATTTGTTCGACAGTCAAAATGCCAGCGGCGGTCTCGGTAACTTTTGCTTTCGCACTTCTTGTGGCTGGGTTGCCGGTGCAGTAGCCGCGATCACACGCGAAATTGAACGCGACATTCAATACGCGCCTAGAATTATTGCGCGTCGTTGCCGCGACGGGTTTGCCTTTCAAAATGGTCAAGCCGCGAAGCCACTGGTCGATGTCGGTCGTCGTGATCTCCGCGACCGACTTGTCCTCGAAGCTGCTCGCGAATTGATTCAAACGGCTCTTAAGGTCGCTGATATAACGCTTGCTCGCGCCGTCAGCTTCTTTTCCGCTCACCATTTCCTCCACAAGTTGCTTGACTGTGCAGGACCGGTTCGTTGCTTGAAGATGCGGCATGTAAAAATCCACCGCATCGCGGAGAGTCACATTAAACGGAGCGAGCCTCTCAGCGCATTCGGAATACTCGGCGCGCTGCCCGAAGCTAAAGGCCACACCACGGTTCCCATACTTATTTCGCTCTGCCAATTTTTGCTCAAGAAATGTGTCAGCCTCGAACTTTTTCTTGAAGAATTTTCGATTACGCCCTTTGGGGAATTTCGGCCACGTTACACAATAGAATGGCTTATCCTCAATCGTCACTTCGGTCAGTTTGATTGCGGTTCTCATATACCCCTCGGGGAAAATGTCCGATTCATCGAAAACCTTCCGATTTGGCGCGTCGTGCTGGGACGGAGCAACCGGGCGAAAAACAAAAGCACGAGGAAGGGCCATTTCTGCCAAGTAAATGCCAAGTGACCCGCGGTTTGAGGTGCGCGCCCGGGGTGACTCGAACACCCGACCGACGGATTAGAAATCCGTTGCTCTATCCGGCTGAGCTACGGGCGCAAAGCGAACAGAGTTTAATCGCGCTCGTAAGATCGACAATTGCTAAGATCGACAACCGCCCAGACCGAACGGTCCGCTATTCGCCGATGCGATGCTTGAGTTCCCAAACTTTCAGCGCCGCGAGAAGCAACGCTTTGGTGCGCGTGAGACTGCCCGCGGCTGCGAGGTGAGGCGTGCCATTCGCACCCTTCTTCGCATGGGCCGCCGGGCGTGCTTTGCGCGTTTTGCTTTTACGCATGCGCTTGGCCGCTGTTTCGCTGACGGGCAGGTGACCGTTCATAATTTTTAGAATTAGCAGCTTGCAGGCCAGCCTCTTTCGGAATCCGAAACCGCTTGAGCGCGCGACTGTTCTCCGCCAGCTTGTCGCCCAATGACGGACCGGAAACTCGGATGTCTCAGCATATTTTTGTTCGTGACGTTGTGCGCGAGCATGTTCGCCAATTGCATCCTGACCGTCATCGCCTTTCGCCGCGCCACCGTGGGCGTCGGCACGTTCGAAGAATGGCCGCAGCGTTTTCGCGAAGTGGTAGTTGATCGCGGCGAGCGTGGCCCCGGCGGCGACAAGGTCGCGCTCATTGTCATGCGCGGCCTGATTAGCTCGAGCATTCCGGGCTCGGTCACCGACAACATGGTCGAGGACATGCGCGCGGCGTTGCAACAGGCGCGGGACGATTCGCGAGTGAAAGCAGTCGTGCTCGAAATCGATTCGCCCGGCGGCGAGGTCACGGCCTCCGACGAAATTTATAACGCGGTCACGAAACTTCGCGCCGTTAAACCGGTCGTGATCTACATGGACACGCTAGCGGCGTCGGGCGGCTATTACATTTCCTGCGGCGGCCGGTTCCTCATGGCGAACGAAACGACCATCACCGGCAGCATCGGCGTCATCATTCAAACATTTAACTACGAGCAACTGTTCAACAAAGTTGGTCTCGCCTCCGTTGTTTTCAAAAGCGGCAAGTTCAAAGACATCTTGAACGGCGCGCGCCCGATGACGCCGGAAGAGCGCGACCTCATCCAATCGTTCGTTATGAAAACGTACGACAAATTTCTCGGCGTCGTCGCGAAGGAACGCAACATTCCGGCGGAAACGTTGCGCAACGGCATCGCGGATGGCCGCATCATGTCGGGCAAGGACGCGCTCGACAACAAGCTCATCGACGGCGTTGGCCAAATCGAAGACGCATACAAAAAAGCGCGCGAGCTTGGCGGCGTGCCCGGAGCGCGCGTCGTGAAATACGGGCCGCCGTTTAGTCTCAGCCGGTTTTTCCGCGCCTTCGGCCAGAGCGGCGACGCGAAGCTGCAACTGGAATTGCCCAAACAACTCGTGCCGCAGCTCGAAAGCGGCCACGCCTATTTCCTGCCGAGCTACTACGCTCCGTAGGCCGCGGACGAATGTTGTCCGCATCTGCGCCGCTTGCGTTCGCGCTCATCTACCTTCTTTGGTTCGTTGCCGGCGCTTACGTTTACATCGCGCTTGTTAGGCAAATCATCGCCCGCCGCCCGCTCCTGACCGATGTCGAAAGATCGACATCTACTCCTGACGTCACCCCGACCTTCGGGTCGGTCGAAGCCATTCTCGCCGTTATTCTCATCGGGCTCCTGCTCATCAACATCGCGGCGGCGTTTTCCATGCGCGCCTCGCAAGTGAGCACGCGCGGTTTGGTCAGCAGCTTCATCGTCACCTTCGCCATCATCATGGTCGTTATCGTCACGCTGGAAGTGCGCGGCCGCAGCATTGTCACGCTCGGCGGCCTAACGAGGCTGGGCGCCGTGCGCGCCATTCTCACCGGCGCGTTGCTTCTTTTCTTCGCTTATCCGCTGCTCAACACTGCCGAGCTCATCCTGCAACGCTTCTACGGCAGCGGCTTCAGCAATCAAAGCATCGTCGATTTTTTCAACGGCTCGCAAACCTTGCGCGAACGCATCACCGTCATCATCTTTGCCGTCGCGCTCGCGCCGCTCTCCGAGGAATTTCTCTTTCGCTTCTTTCTCTATGGCGTGTTGCGCCGTTATTTCGGCATCGCCTTTGGCTTGATCGCGAATTCGCTCCTGTTCGCCGCCGCCCACGGACATTTACCGTCGTTTCCGCTGCTCTTCATTCTCGGCGTGTGCTTCACCATTGCCTATGAATGGAGCGGCTCGCTGCTCGTCACCATGACAATGCATTCGCTCTTCAACGCGTCCTCGCTCGTCGTGCTCGCCTTTCCGCAGCTCTCCTCGCCATGAAACTTCGCGAGCTCGGTGAAGACCGGCTCCTTGCGCGCCTGTTGCCAGAGCTTTCCAAACGGCGCGATGTTGTTCTGGCCGCGGGCGACGATTGCGCGGTCGTTAGGCCCTCGCGCCGGGACGATCTGCTTCTGCTCAAGACCGATTGCGTTGTCGAAAAAATCCATTTCGAATCTTCGGCCGATCCGGCGCGCGTCGGCTGGAAAGCAATGATGCGTCCGCTGAGCGATTTCGCCGCGATGTCGGGCCTGCCACAATTCGCTTTGGTCACACTCATCGTTCCCGCCGCAAGATCGACAAGGTGGGTCACGCAGCTATATCGCGGACTCAATCGCGCCGCCGCGCGCTTCGATGTCGCCATTGTCGGCGGTGAAACCAGCAACACGCGCGGTCCGGCCGCCATCTCCGTCAGCGTCGCCGGATTTGTCGAAAAAGTTCGCTGCGTCACGCGCGGCGGCGGAAAAGTCGGAGACGATCTCTTCGTTACCGGCAAACTTGGCGGCTCAATTCGCGCGAGACATTTGCAATTCGTTCCCCGCATCGACGAATCGCGTTGGCTCACAAAAAACTTTCGCGTGCACGCGATGATCGATTTGAGCGACGGTCTCGGCGCCGATCTTCCGCGTCTCGCAGTCGCGAGTAAACTCGGTTACAAGATCGACATCGACGCCTTGCCGTTGAGTCCGGGGTGCAAGATCGAAAATGCGCTCAACGACGGTGAAGACTACGAACTGCTCTTCGCTGTTTCGCGCCGCGATCGAAAACGTCTGCAAAATACCTGGCGAAAAAAATTCCCGCGCGTTTCGCTCACTCGCATCGGCTCTCTTGTTCATCCTTCATCCTTCCGCCCTCATCCTTTCTTCCGTGGCTACGTTCATTTCCAATAGCGCCGCGGAAACCGAATCGTCAGGCCGCGACTTCGCCGCCAAGATCGACAAGGGTGATGTCATCGCTTTGCGCGGCGATCTCGGCTCAGGCAAAACGCAATTCGTCAAAGGCGTCGTCGCTGGATTGGAAAGCAATGCCGAAGTCACCAGCCCAACGTTTACGCTCGTTCACGAATACGGTGGCGGTCGTCTGCCGATTTATCATTTCGATTTCTTCCGGATCGAAGATCGACAATCAGCCGAGCGCCTCGGCCTCGACGAATATTTTTTCGGCGACGGCGTTTGTCTCATCGAATGGGCCGACAAATTTCCCGAACTAATCCCGCCGAATGCGAAATGGATTTCGTTCATAACGAAATCCGAAACGCAGCGCGAGATCGCGACATGAAAATTCTCGCGCTCGAACTTTCCTCTGCACGCGGTTCGCTGGCGTGGCGAGATGGAGATGTCGATCTTGCGCGAGAGTGGCCGAACGATCGCAAACATTCCGGTGCGTTTTTCGAGAATCTCGCCGACGTGCAAAAACAATTCGGTGCGCCGGACAAAATCATGGTCGGGCTTGGTCCGGGCTCGTACGCCGGCATACGCATCGCAATTTCAGCGGCAATCGGGATGCAGTTCGCGTCGAAAGCGCAATTGCTGGGCTATCCATCAATCTGCGCAATTCACGACGAAAATGATTACTGCGTCATCGGCGACGCGCGGCGGGAAACGTTTTTCTTCGCGCGCGTTCGCGACAACAATCTTGTCGAAGGTCCCGATTTAGTTAGCGAATCCGAACTGCTCGCGAAGATCGACAAGGAGAAGATGTCGATCTTTGCGACGGAAAAATTGCCGCAGTTCGAGCGCGTGCAGATTCGTTACCCATCCGCGCCCCTACTGACTCGGCTTGCCGCGGATACGAATCGCGCGTTTGTTCAGCCGCCGCTCGAGCCGATGTATTTGCGCGAGCCGCACATCACCACGCCAAGATCGACATGATGGAAACGTATCGTTGCTGGGCCGAGATTGAACGCGCCGCGATTCGCCATAACGCGAAGGTCGTGCGCGAGCGCATCAGCAAAGCCGAACTGCTCGCCGTGGTGAAAGCGAATGCCTACGGCCACGGCATGGTCGAGTTCGCCGAGACGCTGAAAGACGACGCGCAACTTTTTGGCGTCGCCAATATCGAAGAAGCCGTCGCGCTGAGAAAAGCGTTGCCGCA
>JBEEGX010000156.1:0-3120 GCA_041167105.1 Verrucomicrobiota bacterium | reverse complement strand
TATCCGGCGACCGAAGGCGTATCGCAGCGATTGATGCGCAGCATTATTCACCGGGTAATTGTCGATCTTTCCGATGTCGATCTTGCAACTCCAGCGCCGTCGAAGTTGGTGCACGGCGAACGGCGCGCGGCGTTGCGCGCCATTCATTTTCCGGAAACGTGGGAAGCGCGAGATGTCGCGCGCGAGCATCTCGTGCTGTCGGAATTTTTCGCGATGCAGATGGCAATCGCAGCGCGACGCACGGAAGCGAATGTGCGCATCGGCGGCGCGCATTGCGGCAAAGGCGAGTTGCTCGAGAAGTTTCTCAAGTCGCTGCCCTTCGGCCTAACGAAGGCGCAGGAAAAGGTCATGGCGGAGATTCGGTGGGATTTGGCGTCGAAGCACGCGATGAATCGGCTGCTGCAAGGCGATGTCGGCTCGGGCAAAACGGTCGTTGCGATCGCGGCCATTTTGCTCGCGATTGAAGCGGGATATCAAGCGGCGTTCATGGCGCCGACGCAAATTCTGGCCGAGCAACATTACGCCGTGCTCAGAAGGTGGTTGGAGCCGTTAGGCGTTCGATTGTCGATCCGCACCGCGGCGCGGCAGGAAGAGAGCGGGCCGTTGCCGTTGTTCGCAACGAGTAAAAATCTGGGGAGCGCAGGCGGCCCGCCTGCGGCAGCCGGCGGCTCGCCGGATGAGGAGCGCGACGTGCGCTACAGCAAGCGCAATCTTCCCCATTTCGAGCGGCCATGGGCAAAATACGCAATCACGTTCGCGACACGCGGCCACAGAGTATTATCGCCGGCAGCGCGTCAGATGGTGCTCGATTGCATTCTTCGCTGGCATGAGCGGCGTTATGAATTATTCGCCGTCTGTGTGATGCCCAATCACGTGCACATGCTGATCGAACCTGCGCCAAAAGTGGACGACGCAAACACAACGGCAGAGTTTTATTCGCTGAGCCAAATTCTTCACACGATCAAGTCGTTCACGGCGCACGAAATTGCTAAGATCGACAAGGGAAGAGGCGCGGTATGGGAGACGGAATCGTTCGACCGATTGATCAGGTCTGAGTCGGACTTGCAGGAGAAGTTTGATTACATCACGCGCAATCCGTGGGATGCAGGGGTGGCTGACGCGGACAATGATTATCCGTGGATGTGGTACTCGGGAATTGAGGATACAAAGAGCTTCGCGGCGAGCCGCCGCGAACCACAGGCCAGCGGCCTGTGCTCCCCAGAATTCCGGAACACGCCGCACATTATCGTCGGCACGCACGCTTTGCTTTACGAGGGCGTGACGTTTTCGAATCTCGGACTCGTAGTCATCGATGAGCAGCACAAGTTCGGCGTGGCGCAGCGCGCGCGCCTAACAAGTCGCGAACCGGCGCCGGATGTTCTGGTGATGACGGCGACGCCGATTCCGCGCACGCTCACGATGACGGTCTATGGCGATCTCGATGTGTCGACGATCGATGAGATGCCGCGCAATCGCGGCAAAATCATCACGGCGGTGCGAGACGAAACTAAACTCGGCGAAGTGATCAGCTTTTTGCGGACTCAATTGGAGAGCGGGCGACAGGCGTACGTGATTTATCCGCTGATCGAAGAAAGCGAGAAGCTGGATGCGAAAGCGGCGACGAAAGAGTTCGAGGAATGGCGCGAGCGGTTGCGGCCGCATCGCTGTGAGTTATTGCACGGCCGCATTCCGGCGCCGGAGAAACAAGAAACGATGGAGCGGTTTCGACGCGGGGAAACGCAGGCGTTGATTAGCACGACGGTGATTGAGGTCGGTGTCGATGTTGCAAACGCGACCGTGATGCTGGTGGAAAACGCGGAGCGCTTCGGCTTGGCGCAGCTCCATCAACTTCGCGGGCGCATCGGACGCGGCGAGCACAAATCGTATTGCATATTGCTCAGTACCGACGCGTCCGATGAGAGTGAGAAGAAGTTGTCGATCTTGCAAAAAACGAGCAACGGCTTTGAAGTGGCGGAAGCGGACTGGGATTTGCGCGGGCCGGGGGATTTGTTAGGCACGGCGCAGAGCGGTCTGCCGGCGCTGAAGATCGGCGACTTGCGGCGCGACAAGGAGTTGATGCAACGCGCGCGCACGGCGGCGATGTCGATCTTCGAATCGGACCCGCAATTGGAGTGGCCGGAAAATCAACGTTTCCGGCAATTGATTGTCGAACAACAGGGACGAACCTTTTCGAACGTTAGCTGATGAAAAATCTCCTGAAGTTTTTTCTTTTTGTGGCGCTGCTCAGCATCGCGATTTCGGCGTTATACGATTATCGCCTGCGGCACGGCGGCTTGAACGTACTGCAACGCGCGCCGGAGAAATACACGCTCCCAACTTCGCCTAATGTCGATCCCAAGGCGGTAGCGTCGCTCGATGCGCTGAACCGTGAAAGACGGGCGCTGGTGAGCAGCGTAATCCCATCGATCGTGGCGGTGAAGACCTCGAAAAAGATTCAGGCGCCCCGCCAATACATGGATCCGTTTGAATTTTTCTTCGGAGGCGGGCGCGGCGGAGGGGGACGATCCCGCAATCCGCAGGACGACGCGATGGTGCAGAACTCGTTAGGCTCGGGCGTGGTGGTGACGAACGAGGGCCACATCATTACGAACAATCACGTGGTCGCTCAAGTGGACGAGATCGAAGTGCAATTGAGCGATGGTCGCACTAAAAAAGCGCGGCTCGTCGGCGCAGATGAACAGGTAGACCTCGCGGTGCTGAAAATTGACGATCCGGGGGTCAAGCCGTTGCCGTTGGCGGATTCCGATCAGGTCCAGGCCGGTGATTTCGTTTTGGCGATCGGCAATCCGTTTGGCTTCGAAGAGACGGTCACGGACGGAATCATTAGCTCGAAAGGCCGGCCGAATCGTGCCGATTACTTCGGCGATCTGTTGCAGACGAACGCCGCGATTAATCCCGGCAACAGCGGCGGGCCGTTGATTAATTTACGCGGCGAAGTTGTCGGCATTAACACGGCGATCATTTCGCGCAGCGGCGGTTCGCAGGGAATCGGGTTCGCCATTCCTTCGAATACCGTCCGCACCGCGCTCGAAAGTTTGCTTAAACAAGGGCGAATCATTCGCGGTTATCTCGGAATTCAAGGGCGGGTCGATCGGCAAA
>JBEEGX010000155.1:0-2918 GCA_041167105.1 Verrucomicrobiota bacterium | reverse complement strand
CGCGCACCGATGCGGCATCGCCGACGGACAAAACTTCGACGTCCTTGCGCGTGCGTTTGAGTAAGCCGGCGAGAATTCCGCCCGGCCCGAGCTCAATGAACAAATCGCAGCCAAGATCGACAAGGCGTTCCATGCAATCGACCCAGCGCACCGTGCTCGTGATTTGTTCCTGCAATGTCGAACGAATCTCGGCCAACGTTTTCACTTCCTCGCCCGTGACGTTGCTCATCACCGGAAACGCGGGGGCATGCATCTCTACTTCGAGCAATGCTTCGCCGAATTTTTCGTACGCGCTTTCCATCAGCCGCGAATGATACGCGCCGGCGACGTTGAGCAATGTCGCGCGACGAATTCCGTGTTCCTTCGCCACGCCGACGGCGGCTTCCACTTTCGCGAGCTCGCCCGAAATCACGATCTGTCCCGGCGAATTAATGTTCGCAAGATCGACATCTTGATCGGCGGCGAGCTGGCGCGCGGCGTTTTCATCCGCACCGATCAACGCCGCCATTCCTCCTGCGTTCGCCGCGCAAGCTTCGTCCATCAATTCGCCGCGGCGCTGCACCAGTTTTAGTCCGCTCGCGAAATCGAACGTGCCCGCCGCGCAATGCGCCGTGAGTTCGCCTAACGAGAGCCCGGCCGCGCCGCACACCGGAAAATCGTCCGCTAATTCGCGCAAGATCGACAAGCACATCATGCCGTGAACAAAAAGCGCCGGCTGGCAATTCGACGTCTTGGTCAGTTCCTCGATCGGACCATTGAGCATTACGTTCGTTAGGCCGCGTCCGAGAATTTTGTCTGCATCGCGCAGTAAATTGGCCGCCGTCGAAAATTCGTCGCCCAGATCGCGCCCCATCCCGACGGCCTGCGCGCCTTGCCCCGCAAACAGGAGCGCGATTTTCTTGGCCATGATGCCAGCATCGCGAGTCCCCGCGCGGTTTCAAATTCCAAAATTAGCTTGCGGCTGCTGAGCCACTCGCCAGCGTACATGCAATTGTCGATCTTATGGCGTTCACCATTCGTGAAATTGAATCGCCCGATCCGGTGACGCGCGTCGTCGCGGCGGACGCGGCGATGCATCGCGAGGGCGATCACGACATCGGCGAGAAGATGGTGTTGAACATGGGGCCGTCGCATCCGGCGACGCACGGTGTGTTGCGGCTCGTGCTCGAGCTCGATGGCGAGATCATTACGAAAGCGGAACCGGACATTGGATTTCTCCATCGCGGCGACGAAAAAATCGCCGAGAACATGCAATACAATCAGTTCGTCCCGTACACGGACCGCCTCGATTATCTCGCGCCGCTTTCAAACAACGTCGCTTACGCGCTCGCAGTCGAAAAATTAATGGGCTGGGAAATTCCGCCGCGCGGTAAAGCCATTCGCGTGCTCTGCTGCGAGCTTTCGCGCATCTCGTCGCATCTCATGGGGCTCGGCGCGATGTCGCTCGATCTCGGCGCGATGACGGTGTTCATGTATTCGTTCACGCAACGCGAAAAGATTTACGATTTGTGGGAACTGATTTCGGGCGCGCGCTTCACCACTTCCTACACGCGCGTCGGCGGACAAATTCGCGATCTCCCGGAAAACTTCATGTCGATCTTGAGAAAATTTCTCGATCAATTCGGACCGGCGCTGGATGAATGCGACAAGCTGCTCACGCGTAATCGCATCTTCGTCGATCGCACAAAAGATGTCGGAGTGATTTCGCGCGAACGGGCGATCGCCTACGCGCTCTCCGGTCCGAATCTGCGCGGCAGCGGCGTCGATCACGATCTGCGCCGCAAACATCCCTACTGCGATTACGAGCAATACGATTTCGACGTCATCGTCGGCACGGCGGGCGATTGCTACGATCGCTACCTCGTGCGCATCCAGGAGATGCGCGAAAGCGCACAGATTTTGTATCAGGTGATCGACAAAATGCCTAACGGACCGATCAACGTCGTCGATTGGAAAAACATGACGCCGCCGAAATCGCATGTCATGACGAAGATGGAAGAGCTGATTCATCACTTCATCGTTGTGACCGAAGGATTGAAGGCGCCGCCGGGTGAAATTTATTTCGCCGCCGAAAATCCGAAGGGCGAGCTCGGCTTCTATATCAACAGCCGCGGCGGCGGTGTTCCGTATCGATTAAAAATCCGTGCGCCGTCGTTCGTGAATCTGAGCATTTTGCCGGAGCTCATTCCCGGTCACATGATCAGCGATGTGCCGGCAATTCTCGGCAGTCTGGACTTTGTCATGGGCGAATGCGACAGATGAACATGTCGATCTTACGAATATTTTTCGTGATCGTTTTCGCGATTGCGCTCGCGTCCTGCAGCAACAAACGCATCACGAAAGCGAACGTGGACGAGGTGTCCGAAAACATGTCGAAGAAGCAGGTGGAATCGATTCTCGGGCCGCCGACCGAGATCGATAACAAAGATTTTCTCGTGATGAAGAAAACGACTTACACCTATCGCCAGGGCAAGGAGACGGTGGTGATCGTTTTCAAAGACGACAAACTGCAAACGAAAGAGAGCACGCTCTCCGAGTAATCAGGCGTTTTGGACTCGACGACGAACACGCGCGTTCCCGCCGAACTCGAGCGGAAAATGCAGGTGGCGTTTTCTCGCTATCCGCAAGATCGACAACGTAGTGCCGCGATGCCGCTGCTGCATTTGTGGCAGGAACATTTCGGATTCATCAGCGACGACGGGGTCAATTGGATCGCACAAAAACTCGGATTGCAGCCGATCAATATTCTAGAGCTGGTGACGTTCTATCCGATGTATCGCCAGCGGCCGGCGGGCCGCACCCACATTCGCGTTTGTCGGACGCTGAGTTGCGCGATGAACGGCAGCTATCAACTGATGGAGAGTTTGCGTGAAGCGATCGCCAACGATGACAAATACAGTGTCGAGTTTGTCGAATGT
>JBEEGX010000154.1:0-5862 GCA_041167105.1 Verrucomicrobiota bacterium | reverse complement strand
TAGTGTGGATACTGTCCGGGTGTTCGACGCGTATGGCTCGCGCACCGAACTCTTGAGCTAGGCCAGCAGCCAGAAGCTGCTCGGCTCTGACGTAATCGGGTGGTGTCGGGCCGAAACCTGCAGAGAGATCAACGAGGATGTCGCCACCTGCCTCTCGTGCGCCAAGCTCGATGGCAAAATGCCTGACCTCCGGCTGCGTGTAAAATACGACCGTGTGTGGAGCGCGCGAGCTCGACGTGCGATCGGCGAGACCAATCTGACTCGCAACGGTGCCCAGCACATGTTTCACCTTCGCGGCATCACGACGTGCATCACCAGTGATGCGATATTGCTGAATGTTGAGCGTGTCGCAGGCGCTAAGGAGTAGTGCAAAAAGAATCAACGCGCGCATAGACCTAACGAGACAAAGCTCAGCCACAGCTCCGGCAGCGGCGCTTGGCTGCGGCTGAAATGAAACTAACTAAGATCGACATAAACATGAAACCGGGTGGAGCGGTTGGCTGGAGCGATTGGTTAGGTCTTCGCCTTTGCAGCATTACCGATGGCCTTTCGACGGCGGTAAACGTTGATCACGAAGTGCGTGAAAGCACCCCAAACTAAGCAGCTCAATAAGGATGTTCCAATCTCCGCAGTCAGCGGGCCGTGTGGCAGGAAACGGTAGAGGATGAGAGCAATAACGTGTGACGGCGCAAGAATCACGGCAATCGGGACGTTGACTGCGCTCACGAGCAACTGCGCAGCAGTTTCGGTGTCCGGCGTCCGACTGACGTAAGCACCTGTCAGTACCAGAAGGAGAACTGGAAGAAGCGTCGACGCGCAGACCGCAGCTACCAAAGACCAAAGGAGAACTCCACGCACGTGTCTAGCGAACTGCATAAGACCTAACGAGAATTCGACCCAATTTTTGGACCTTTCAAGAGAAATACCCAATGTTTGGGTCTAATCCGGCCTGATTTCTCGACAGAATCTGCGAGTAGCGGCCATTCACAAACCGTAGTTCAGCAGCAGCCGTTCAACAATCGCGATTCAGCCGGAATGCACCGCGGCCAGCCTTCGCAAGATCGACATCTCACAGTGGGGAGATTGGCAATCATCCTGCTTTGTTTCTCTTGAGCAACCAGCGCTTTGATCAGCCCACAGCCCCGGCGATTGGCGCCGGCGCGAAGGGAAATCGGCTGAACAAAACATGCCCTTATAAATGAAAATCCTGCTGGTTGAAGATCATACGGAGAGTCGGCACAGCTTGCAGCGCTTGATTGCAAGCCGCGGCCATGACGTCACCGGTGTCGGCAGCGCCGAGGAAGCGAAAGAGGCGCTGGCGAAAGAGCATTTCCCATTTTTGATCCTCGACTGGATGCTGCCCGGCCAGAGCGGGATCGATCTCTGCCGCGAATTGCGCGCGCAATCGAACGGCGATGAGATTTTCATTTTGCTGGCAACGGCGCGCGCGGACACGGCCGATCTCGAGCAAGCGCTCGCCGCTGGCGCGAACGATTACCTGACCAAGCCACTCGATGTCGATCTTCTGAAGGTGCGATTGTCCGTGGCCGAGCGTCAGATTCGCGAACTGGCGGAGCGCAATCATGCGCGCACCGCGCTGCAGGAATCGGCGCGCACGATGACGAGCGTGCTCGAGAACACGACGGACGGATTTTTCGCGCTCAACGGCGAAGGCAAATTCACCTACGTGAATCCGCGGGCGGAGTCGCTACTCGGCCACAGTCGCGACGAGCTTATCGGTAGCGACCTGTGGGAGAAGCTTCCGCAACTGCTCAATTCCACTTTCGAGAAAAATTATCGCCGCGTGGTGGCGGAACAAATCGCGGTCGACTTCGAAGCGCCGGACGCGACCGGGAATAACTGTTTCGAGATTCGCGCGTATCCGAGCAACGGAGGCGTCTCGGTATTTTTCCGCGACGTGACCGACCGGAAACGCGCGGAGGAAGAGCGTCTGACCACGAGCAAATTGGAATCGTTAGGCACGCTCGCCGGCGGCATCGCGCACGATCTCAATAACATTCTCACGGTCATCTCCGGCAACATTGGATTAGCGCAGATCGAAGCGCCGGCCGACGCGGGAAATCTGCTTTCGTTTCTCTCCAAAGCCGGCCAGGCGGCACAGCACGCGGCGCATCTTTCCGGCCAACTGCTTACGTTTTCAAAAGGCGGCGCGCCCTTGAAGCGCGTCACGTTGATTGGCGAATTGCTCGCGCAATCCGCCGAGTTTTCGCTTTACGGTTCCAATCTGCGCGCCGACGTCGAGATTCCGGCAGACATCTGGAATGCGGATGTCGATCCTGCGCAGATCGAGCAGGTCGTTAACGCGCTGCTCATCAACGCGCGCGAAGCCATGCCCCACGGCGGCACCGTGCGACTCCGCGCCGGCAACGTGGAGCTCGACCAATATTCCGGCATCAATGCGCCGGCCGGTAATTATATAAAAATTTCCGTGGCCGACCGCGGCCCGGGCGTTTCCGAAGATCTGGCCGCCAAAATTTTCGACCCGTATTTCACGACCAAGCCAGCCGGCACCGGACTGGGATTGTCCATCAGTTATTCCATCGTCAAAAAACATGGCGGTGTTTTGCAGTTGGAAAGCTCTTCGAGTGAAGGCGCGACCTTCGCGTTTTATTTGCCGGCGAGCCCCGATCAAAACGCGATTACGGCGCCGGCGGGCGTCGACCGTGCCGTCGGCATGACTAACCAGCGCGTTCTGGTCATGGACGACGAACCGGCCATCCGTGAGCTCACCTCGCACTTGTTAGGCACGCTCGGCTACGAAGTCACGGCCGTGCCAGATGGAATGGAAGCGGTGCGCGCATATGAACGGGCGTTGCGCCACGGCGAAAATTTTCAGGCGGTCATTCTCGATGCGACCATTCGCGGCGGCATGGGCGGCGTGGCGACAATCGAACGCTTGCGCAGTCTCGACCCGCAAGTGACGGCGGTGATTTGCAGCGGTTATTCCGACGAAGCCGCACTTTCGCATTTTCTCACTTACGGATTTCGCAGCGCATTGCCGAAACCGTTTACGCGGCGCGAACTGGCGGACGCGCTACAACGCGCGTTCGAAGCCGACAAAGAATCGTAAGATCGACAAGGTCGATCTCAGCTCAGCTCTTGCGCAATTTTTCCAGCTCCGCGACAAACGCGTCCGGACCGCCGGGAAAATAACCGTCCCACATCCAGACTTTTTTGCCGTCGCCGTTGAGCACGACATAGGTCGGAAATCCTTCCACGCCGTATTCGCCGGCGAGCTTGCGATTCTGCAGGCGCAAAGTTTGGCTCTGCTCTTTCGCGCGCGGAAAATCGACTTCCACGAGCACGAGATTTTTGTTCGCGAAATCTTTGAACTGCGGCTTGGACAGAACGTCCCGATCCATGCGGATGCAATAGCCGCACCAATCCGAGCCGGTGAAGTTGATGAAGACGAGCTTGTGCTGCGACCTGGCTTCTTCCTGCGCTTTTTGAAAATCGGTTTCCCAGCTTCCTGCCGTGACCGCGCCCTTAAGGGCAAAGGCCGCGAGGATTGCCGGCAAAATCAGAACCCATCGACGAATTTTCACGCGGACAATGTCCAGCAAAGCGCAGCGCGACGCAAACGCGCACGCTCTCGATGTGGCAAACATCGCCCGGCGCGTTTTCCGCGCGCGGGCGAAATGAGATTGTCGATCTTAGCGAATGTGTCCGGAGACGAGCTTGGTCATCTCGAACATGCTCACCTGGCTCTTGCCATTGAAGACGGCGCGCAGGTTATCGTCCGCATTGATCATCGTGCGTTTCTTTTTGTCCTGCAATCCGTTCTTCTTGATGTAATCCCAGAGTTTCTTGGTCATCTCCGAACGCGGAAGCGGTTTCGAACCTACGACCTCGGAGAGTTTGTCGTCAGGTTGCACCGGTCGCATGAAAGCGGCGTTCGGTTTGCGTTTGGAAGGTGTTTTTGTGGTTTTCGGCATAGAGGCTGATTAATCGCTCGCCCCTTACAGGGCAACACTAAATTTTTCGCGCGCGAAATTATTTTTTCGCCGTCCGCCGCACGGCCACGGCCGCGATGTCATCGGCCGGCGCGCTGTTGTTATCCGCGAGCGCGCTTTGCCGCGCCAGTTTCGCCAACATCGTTTCCATCGTCGGCGCCGAGATGTCGATCGTTTCCAGCAGTTGCTGCGGCGCAACCCGGCCACGTTTCCCGCCGTCGCCGCTGAGCAATCCATCGGTGTAGAGCACGAACAAATCGCCCCCTGCAAGATCGACAATCGATTCGGTAAACTGCGCGCGATCGGCCAGGCCTAACGGCGGCGCGCTCGACCAGATCAATTCGCGTTCGCCATTCGCCCGCACCAACATCAACGGAGGATGTCCCGCGCCGATCACGCTCGTGCGCCCGCTCACCGGATCGAGCGCCAGGCACATCGCGGTCATGAATTGGCGCGCGCCGAAGATGCTGCGGAAATCGTCATTCACCGCGTTCACGATCGCGAGCGGGCTCGCTTGTTGTCCGCTGCCGTGATGGAAAAGGAACTTCGTCAACGTCGTGAGCAACGCCGCCGATGCGCCGTGGCCGGTCGCGTCCGCTATCCAAAACAATGTCCGTTCGTCACTCATGCGCAACCATCCGAAAATATCGCCGCCCACTTGAATGACGGGCCGGAAGAACGTCGCGATGTCCCAACCATCGAGCGGCAGCGGCTTCTGCGGAATGAGCGCCTGTTGCGTGAGACGCGCCGCTTCCAGATCGCGCTCCAGATTCCGCCGCCACGCTTCCAGCTCCTCGTTTTGTTTTTCCAGCTGCCGCCGCATGTAACGCAGCCGCAATTGCGTGTCGATCCGCGCCCGCAAGATCGACATGTTGATCGGCTTGGTCACGAAATCGTCCGCGCCCGCTTCCAGACAAACTACTTCGCTGCGTTCGTCGGTATGCCCGGTGAGCATGATCGCGGGGATCTGCGAGAACACCGTATTTTTTTCCGCGCGCAATTTCTTCAACAACTCCGCGCCGTCCAATTGCGGCAGATCATAATCAAGCAGGAGCAACGACGGCGGCTTTTCATGAATCGCCTGCCATGCTTCCATTCCGTCCGCCACTTCCGCGCATGCCAGCCCCGTCGCGCAAATGGTCTTGCGCAACAATTCCCGCGTTAGCGGATCGTCATCGATGATCAGGATTTCGGCGTTCGCCCGATGCGGCATAGGATTTCAATTTACGAATCGGAAATGGCCGCGCCAATTTTTGTATGGATGTCGATCTTTCCGTTCGTCCCAGTTCAGCTTTTGCATTGGCAACGAATGAATAGCCGGATACCTTCGTCCAATCTTTCCGATTGCTATGAAATACGCGCTTCCTTTGCTCGCTGCCCTGTTAGTTTCCGCCTGCGATTCGGTCGATCAACCACCGCAGAACGTCCGCCGCGTGGCGAAATATCCGCCGGAAGGTCAACCGCCTCCGCCCTACCCGCCGCAATCGCAACCGTTCAATCCGAACGGCCAGCCGGCCGCCGAAACGACCACCACCACCACGGAAAATACGCAGCCCGGTCCGCCCCCGACTGCGGGCGCAACAACGAAATCGAAAGGTGATTTTCCCTACGGCATTCCGGTTCCGGGCAAACCGCATTTGGTCGAAAGCCCCTACTCGCCTGGAAAATTTGTCGATGTCGAAGGGTTCGGTCCTGGCCAGGAAGTGAAAGATCCCTACACCGGAAAAATCTTTCTCGTTCCGTAAGATCGACATCGCGCAAGATCGACAATCGATCTTCGCGTGAAACACAATTTGCCGCGCGGCCATGCCGTGCGAAAGCTCCTGATCGTATGGAATTGAGGGTCAAACGCGCGCCGCACATCGATACCGAGACCACCGTTCCCGGC
>JBEEGX010000153.1:0-4302 GCA_041167105.1 Verrucomicrobiota bacterium | reverse complement strand
CCCACACCCATCGCTAGCGTTTTCATTTCACCAGAAACTTCGAAAACGCGCGCGAGTCCGTCGCTCACTTGCTTGAACGATTCGCCCAGCCGCTTCTCCAATGTGCCCTGCAATTTCTCATCGACCGTCGACCGCATTTTTTCCAACTGCTTCGAATTGTCGTCTTGCAATTGCTTCAGGCGAAGATCGACAATCGATCGCAGACTCTCGAGCCGCTGTTCGTTAGACTCGGTCAGCTTGGTCGTTTGCGTCGCGAAGGTGTCGGTGAATCCCATCAGCGCCCCGCGCAATTCTTCGCGCTGCACTTTTGCCGCATGCGCATTTTCCTGTCGCGCCCGCATCATTTCCTCGCGCAACATCCGCTCCTCGCGTTCCTGCACGCCCTCGATGATTTCCAGCTTCTTTAACAGAACGGCGTCGTCTTTTTCGCGCGGCCGGTTGAGATAAAAAGCGATCGCCGCGACGATGCCGCCGGCGACAAATCCGATGACCACATAAAGCATCATCAGATTCATTGGTTGGCTGAATAACCGAACGAAAGCGTAATTTCAAGCGAGATATTGTGGATGGCGCCGCGCCCGAGCCCAAGATATTGATTAAAAGCGTATCTTCATCCCGCCGTAAGCCGCGCGGCCGAGCGCCGGAAATCCGAACACTTCCGCGTAATGCTCGTTCGTGAGGTTATCGATCCGTCCGAAGATCGACATGTGATTGTTGATCTCGTACTCGGCCGCGAAGTTGACGAAGTTGTAATCCTCGATGTCGAAATTTGGACCGCCGAAATTTAATTCTTCGCGCGCATTCACCCACTTCGCCGAAATCGTCGTCCGCAGTTTCTTGAACCACAGATACGAACCCGAAACGTAAACTTCGTTTCGCGGCCGTCGCGGCAAACGTGCGCCTTGGAGCTGATTGATATCGGCCGACGAAGTTTTTTCCGCGTCGAGATACGTGTAGCTCGCGCTCAATGTAAGATCGACAATCGGCGTCGCGCGCAATTCCGTTTCGATTCCCTGCGTTCGCGCCGCGCCCAGATTGAGCGTGTTAAACAATCCGTTGAAGCCGATCAGATTCGTCAGGTCGTTGTGAAAGTAAGTCGCGCCGGCCGCGATTCGTTTGTTCCAAAAACGTTGCTCGACGCCCGCGTCCCAACCGACATCTTTCTCCGGCCGCAGTGGATCGAATTGATTCACACGAAAGATCACATCCTGACTGCTCGGCGGACTGAATCCGGTAGCGACGCTCGCGTGCCACGTCGTATCCGTCTTGTCGATCTTGTAACTGCCGGCGAAACGATACGTCCAGATGTCGCCGAACTGATTGAACTGCGTGTAGCGCCCGCCTGCGACGAGAATGAAATTGTCGATCTTCGCCGTTGCTTCGACGAATCCAGCGGTCTGTTCGGTGTGATCGCTGATGAAGTCCGGTCCGAACAACACAAACGGCCGCTCCTGGCCCGCGTTCGTCATCGTGTAAAAAAATCCGGACGTGATCGTCAGCCACGAAGTCGGCCGCAGATCGTTTTGATAATCGACCGTCGTCCGCGCAAAGAGCGAACGCGTCGCGCCGAGAAATCCATCCTGGTTCGGATCGTTCAGTTGCCGTTCGTGATCGTAGCTGAAAATGAATTTGTGCTCCCACCAATCGGTCACGCGAAGATCGACATGCGGCGCCACCAGCCACTTCTCCGTGAGAAAATTGTCGATCGGGCGCGGATGAAAAATGTCGTTTGGATTTCCGGTGTCGCTGTTGGAATACATCAGCAGCGCGCTAAAACGCAGGCGCTCATCAGGCGTGAAGCCAATGTTCGCGATCGCCGCGCTGTTTCGATATTGATTGTTAGGCCGCGCGTTGTCCGTATCGAGCCGGCTCGCGCCGATCGAGTAATCGAACATGTCGATCTTGCCGTCGCTTTGCAGCGTCTCGCGAAAGGTGCCGTACGACCCGCCTTCGCCGCTCACTGTTAATCCGGGCGTTCCATCACCTTGCTTGCTGAACAATTGAATGACACCGGCAAGTGCGCGCGGTCCATAGATCGTGCTCTGCGGTCCGCGCACGACTTCGATGCGATCGACATCGTCGACCGTCAGGTTCGCGAAATCGAACGCGCCTTGCAGTCCTTGATTAATCGGGACGCCGTCCAGCAACACTTGCGTGTGTTCGCTCCGCAATCCGCGCGTGAATACCGACGTGAGCTGACCACCGCTCCCGGTTTGCACCACCGAGAGACCGGGAACTTGGCGCAATGAATCACTCACTCGCTCGGTTTGTTTGATTTCAAAATCCTGCGAGTCGATGACGCTGACGCTCGCGGGTGATTGGTCGAGCGGAATATCAGTCCGCGTGGCCGAAACGACGACGCGTTCCGACTCGGTGACGTTCTCTTCAGATGAAGATGTCGATCTTACGGCGTCTTGCGCGCGCAGCGCTGACGCCATGAACAGCAATAAACATAATGGGCGAATTCGCATAACAAGTTACCTCCAACTCCGAGAGTCGGACTTGTTTGTCGCGCGGATCGCGCGCGGCGCATCGCCCAGCTCTCATTCTTCTTTTTGCGAAGAAGTTTTTTCGCGCCGGCATCAGCGACTCCTGTTTGGAGAAAACGATATTGCGGCCTAACGGCCGCCGCTGCTGCCGGAACGAATGAGGTGGAGCAGTTCGAATATTCTGGCTCCTGGCTTAACCTTGTGTCCGCCTTCACCGCCGGCTCGCGCCTAACGATTGGCTCATGGGCACTCGTATCCAGTTACAGCAGCGCAACTGCTCCGGGCTCTCACCGGATTTCTCGCGCCGCTCCACTTTCCTAAAGCTCGCAAAGAACTAAGATCGACAACTAGCGGCTTGCGCTTCGCGGCTCAAGATTTATTTAAGCGCTGTCGTGGCTTCGCGTGATTCCAACTCAAGCTTTGTCGTTACCGGGGGCGCTGGCTTCATCGGGTCGAATCTGACGCTCGAACTGCAGGAGAAATTTCCGAATGCGCGGCTGACCGTGATCGACGATTTTCGCTCGGGCGATTTCAAAAATCTCGCTGGATACAAAGGCGATTTCGTCGCGCAGGATTTAGCGAAGCTGGATTGGTCGGAGCAATTCGGCGATGAAAAGTTCGACGCCATCTTTCATCTCGCCTCGATCACGGACACGACGAACCACGATCAATTCGAGCAGACGCACGACAACGTCGAGAGCTTTCGCCGCATTCTGAACTTCGCCAAGCCTAACAAGACGCGGATTGTCTACGCGTCGTCGGCGTCGATCTACGGCGCGGCGAAAGAAGCGAGCATTGAGAACAACGGCGCGGCGCCGGCCAACATCTATGCGTTTTCGAAAGCGATCATGGACAACATCGCCACGCGCGAGGCGACTGAGAATGCGAAATGGATCATCGTCGGTCTGCGTTATTTCAATGTTTACGGTCCGCGCGAAGCGCACAAAGGCATCCCGGCGTCGATGGTGTTTCACTTGGCGAACCAAATCAAAGCCGGACATCGCCCGCGCATTTTCAAACACGGCGAACAGCAACGCGATTTCGTTTACGTGAAGGACATCGTCGCAGGCAGCATTCGCGCGCTCGAGGCAAAGGAGAGCGGAATTTACAATCTCGGCTCGGGCCAGCCACGATCGTTCAATGAACTTGTCGATCTTTTAAACAAATCGTTAGGCACAAATTTCGAGCCCGATTACATCGATAATCCGCACGCGCATTACCAAAACTTCACGCAGGCGGATTTGTCGCGCGTGCGCAAAGCGCTCGGCTACGAACCGCGATATCCGCTCGAAGACGGCGTGCGCGATTACATGAAGTGGTTGTATCCGGCCTAACGGATGAAAGCGAAACGGCCGTCGCAAAGCCCGGAGCAGATCAACGCCGCGCTCGCCGAAAAAAAGGGGCCGGTCTCGAAATTCATCGCCAGGAATTATCGTCACTTTAACGCGGCCGCGCTGCTCGATGCGGCAAAAGGATACGAGACGCACCTCGCGGCCGGCGGCAAAATGCTGGTGACGATTGCGGGCGCGATGTCGACCGCCGAACTCGGCATCTCGCTCGCGGAAATGATTCGGCGCGACAAGGTGCATGTGATCGTCTGCACCGGCGCGAACCTCGAAGAAGACATTTTCAACCTTGTCGCGCACGACCATTACGAGCGCGTGCCGCACTATCGCCAGCTCACGCCTAACGACGAACGACAATTGCTAGATCGACATATGAATCGCGTGACCGACACGTGTATCCCGGAAATGGAGGCGATGCGGCGGATCGAGAAGGTCGTGCTCGAAGAGTGGATGGCAGCCGATCGCGC
>JBEEGX010000152.1:0-4726 GCA_041167105.1 Verrucomicrobiota bacterium | reverse complement strand
GCCGCTCTTCGCACGATCGGCCGAGGCCAAGCCTGTTAATTCTACTGAGCCATCACCGATGACTTCGCCTTGGACCCGCTCCGCAATCTGAGAAACTGTGAAAGGCATTGAGCGAAGGATGCCGGGAGTTTCGGATCTCCCTTTAGATGTCCCGAAGGCTCACCATCTCTTGCGCTTGGACATCCCAAACTTTCAGACGGAGACAGCGGACGATTTCCGAAGGACGAAGCGAAGTAGTCTTGGGCGCATTCAATTCGGGGATCTCCGAAAAAACCTCCGGTAATCGGTAGAACGGGATGCGAGCATTCAAGTGATGAATGTGATGGTAGCCGATGTTGGCCGTAAACCACGCGCCGAGCGGGCCGGTCTTTATATAACTCGATGATTCGAGAGCAGCTTTGTCATACGTCCAGCCGGCGCGGTCGTTGAAAGTCACGCCTGGGAAGTTGTGCTGAGCGTAAAAAAGATAAGTGCCGATGGCGCTGGCGACGAAGTGCGGTATCACCTGGGTCAACAAGAGCGCCTGCCAGCCAAAAAAGTAAATGAGAGAAGCCGAGATCCCGAGATGAACCACGAAAGCCACCATGCAGTCGTAGTGCGCCCGCAGATTTTTGAAGAACGGAGCCCAACCCATCCCGTAAAGAAACACGATCGGATATCCGGACAGAATGGTCAGGGGATGACGCATGAACAAATACTTGAAGCGTTCGGCTTTTGACGACTTCAAATATTGATCTTTGGTCATGATCGGAAACGAACCGATGTGGGAACCTCGCAGCTTGGAATTGTGATTGTGATGATGGTTGTGAGAACTTTGCCAAATGCTGGTGGGACTGAGCACGAGAATCCCAAAGATTTTCATGAGCGCTCCCGCCAGCCGAGAATGCGGCAAGATAGCGTCGTGTTGTTGATCGTGATAAATCACGAAAAATCGCAGAATCAGCAGACCCGCGAAAAGACTGCAGGCGATCTTCCCCGCGAGGTTAAAATTCCAAAGAGTCCCGACAATGGATGCCGCCAGGAGAAACCCTGTTGAAAGGATGTACCACCAACTTTTCGTCGTGTAATCCCGCGCAAACGGCTTGGTTGCCAATATGAGTTCTTTTCCGGTTCTCACGCACTTTACCTTCGGCTTAAATCCTTCACTTGTCGATGGAGCTTCACGACGGTGTCCTGTCCTAATTCAAATTAGGACATCACCTCACAACTCTGTCAGTTTCGTCTATCTCGCGCTTTTCGTACGATGTCGATCTTACAACGCGAGCGCGAAGCGCGAGGATCACGCCTGCGTGTGACGCGCGTAGTGCAGCTCGACGCCTTTCGGCAGAAGCCGTTTGCGTCCGCGCTGACGACGTCGCGCGAGCGTGGCACGTCCGCCCTTGGTCTTCATGCGCGCGCGAAATCCGTGCTGACGCTTTCGCGTGCGCTTCGATCTTTGTAGGGTGCGTTTCATATCAGAAAGTTTTCCGTGGGAGGAGAGCGCCTACGTTAGAAGACGCGTCATAATTGTCAACGGACTCGGGCAAGATCGACATCTTCGTTTGCTAGTGCCCGCGAATTCTGGAATAAGAGCAAGCGTGAGCGCGACTGTCATCATCGAGCCGGCGACCGAGCACGATCTCGACGAGCTCTCGTTGCTTTTGGGCGAACTGCTCGGCCAGGAAAGCGATTTCAAGCCTAACAAAGACAAACAGCTTCGCGGATTGCGTTTAGTCTTCGAACAACCGAATCGCGGCCGCGTTTTCGTTTTGCGCCGCGACAACGCCATCGTCGGCATGATTAATTTGCTTTTCACCATCAGCACGGCGGAGGGCGGTTTCGTCATTTTGCTCGAGGACCTGGTCGTGCACGAACAACATCGCGGCAAAGGTTACGGCTCGATGTTGCTCCAACACGCGGTCGAATTCGGGAAGCAGAAAAATTTTCTTCGCATCACGTTGCTCACCGATCGGCCGGAGCTGCGGCAGCAGGCGCTCTTTCGCCGGTTCGGTTTCCACGAGTCGTCCATGATGCCGATGCGTTTGTTGCTTTCGACCAGCGGCGCGGGCTCGGAGATCAACGCGTGACGCGCGCTTCGTCGATGTCGATCTTGCATTAACATGCGCGGCGCCTTTCGATTATTCCGCGTCGCAGGCATCGAGGTCTATCTGCATTTCACCTGGTTTTTCGTGGCCGCGCTCGAGTTCGCGCGGTTCGCGCGCCGCTATCAAGCGCCGGTCTGGGGTTTGTTCGAATACCTCGCGCTCTTCGGCATCGTGCTCTTGCACGAATTCGGTCACGCTTTCGCCTGCCGGCAAACCGGCGGCCGCGCCGATCGCATCGTGCTTTGGCCGCTCGGCGGCGTCGCCTTTGTCCAACCGCCGCCGCGCCCCGGCGCATATTTGTGGAGCATCGCCGCGGGTCCGCTCGTCAATGTAATTTTGTTTCCGCTGCTCACGATTGCGCTCTTCATCGCCGGCGGCGCGCATTTGCGCCTGACAAATCCGGACGCGTCGCAGTTCATCATTTCCATTTGGTCGATCAATACGGGTCTGCTCGTTTTCAATCTGCTGCCGATCTATCCGCTCGATGGCGGTCAGATCGTGCGCGCTCTTTTGTGGTTCAGGCTCGGACCCATCCGCAGTTTGAAAATCGCGAGTGTGATCGGCTTCGTCGGCGCAATCGCATTCGCCGTCTACGCGATCATGCAACAATCGATTTGGTTGGGCGTGATCGCGTTTTTCATTTTCGGGCAGGCGCAAGTGGGGTGGCGCGCCGCGAAAAACATGGCATTGCAAAACGAAATGCCAAAGCCGTCCGAGGCGGCGGTGTCGCCGCCGCCCATTCCGGACGAGCGGGCGTAAGATCGACAACTACTCTTTCGCGGGGCGCTGCTCGATCCAGCTACTCAACTGCGGCAGCAATCGCGCTTTGAACGCGGCGCGAAACTCAACTTCGTCGACCGCTTTTGCCACTTCCTTCGCGCTGGCCGGTGGCAGATTCGCTTTCGCGTACGCTTTCAACTCCTCGGCCCGAGCGCGATCCGAGAAAAATACAAACAAACTCGGCGCGTAATTGTTGATCGCGAGCGCGTCCGCTTTCGCGAGCAACGCTTTCATGTTCGCTTTGGCAAATTGCCACGCGATCTCGGGATGTCCGCTCCAGCGCGCGACTTTGCCGACGAGAAAAATCGCGCGACTCGTCGGAAGCTCATCCGTGAGCGCGATCTGCAAAGTTTTTCGCACAAGCTTCGGGTCGGCCGCGCGCGCGAGCGCATCGTAGCAGTTGTTCTTCTCTTCCACATTGGTCGTTTTCAAACCGAAGTCGTGAATCTTGTTCCAGGTCGCTTCATCCGCGTAATGACCCGCGACTCCGAGCGTGGCGTGACGCAAATCCGGTGGCAGCGATTTCGGATCGGCAAAAAAACGGTGAGAGCGCTCGCGACTTGCGTTGATCATTTCTTCATCGTGCAAATCGCCAAGCGCTTCAATTAAACTCGCGCGCAAGTTCGCCGCGTTCGCCCCTTCATTTTCTTTCGGCTCCCAACCGAGCGCGGCAAAGCTCGGCCGCAAAATCGGTCGCGCGTACGCTTGAAATTTCGCGCGATCGGATTCGCCGATGAGCAGGCGATCGATGTAATCGAAGACGTTGATGATCTGATCGCGCTCGGCTAATTCCACGCTGGCCGGTTTTACGCCATCGAGTTTGTCGATGAGATCGAGGTAGATCGACGATGAGGCGCGGTCCGACTGGGCCAGGGCCCACGCCTCGCTCAGCAAATTGACGCGCTCCTGCACGCCGAGTTCGCCTAACGAACCGAGCAATATGTCCCACGACCGCGGATCGTATTGCACGCGATAGTAACCGGCGCCCTCGACATTCACTTTGAGAGCGCGATCGCCCGGGATGTTTTCGAGATTGTCGATCTTGCCGGACATCAAGCGGCTTTGCGGCGGATCGCCGAGAACGAAATAAGTCAGCGGAACTTTCCACTCGAGCGGCAGCGGGTTTTTGAAGTTCACGACGAAGCGCTGCTGAGAAAGTGAAACCGTGTTATCGGCATCGCGACGCACTTTGACGAGAGGGAAGCCCGGTTGCTCGGTCCAACCGGCCGCGATTTCGCTGACGGGTTTGCCGGAAGCTTCGCCTAACGCATTCCAAAGATCGGCCGTGGTGGTGTTGGAATATTTGTGCGCGGCCATGTAACGGCGCATGCCGTCGCGAAATTGTTCTTCTCCAAGAAAACTTTCGAGCATGCGGATGACGGCCTGACCTTTGCGATAACTGATGTCGTCAAAGATGCTATTCGCTTCCGCTTCGGTCTTGACCGGCACCTGGATGGGGTGAGTTGTCGATCTTGCATCGCCTTCCATGGCTTGTTCCGATGCGGTGCCGACGCGGCGAGTGGGATTGCGCTGAACATTTTTGCGCAACCAAACTTCCCACTGCGGATTGAAATGCGCGGTGCACTTCGTTCCCATCCACGACGCGAACCCTTCGTTCAGCCAGAGATTGTCCCACCACCCCATCGTCACCAGATCGCCGAACCACATGTGCGCCATCTCATGCGCGAGCACGGCGAAAATATCCTGCTTCGTGTTCTCGGAAGATTTTTCGGGATCGAACAAGAGCACGCTTTCGAAATAGGTGATGCCGCCCCAGTTTTCCATGGCGCCGCCGAATCCGCCGGGAATCGCGATGTGGTCGAGCTTCGGCAATGGATAGGGAATGCCGAAGTAATCGTTGT
>JBEEGX010000151.1:0-21692 GCA_041167105.1 Verrucomicrobiota bacterium | reverse complement strand
TGTCGATCTTCTTGCCGGTAACTCTGCAAGTCATCGGTTTTTGCGACGCGCTGAAGGCGGTCGTCGCGATCATCGCGAGAAGAATTGCGATTAACGATTTATTCATTTCATTCACCTCCTTTCATTTCAAAAATTCTGCACGTTTTCCGTTCACGACGGTGCACCGAGGAACGCGAAATAAAATCCGATCGCGTAGAGAATGGCGGAGGCGCCAAAGATGGCCGCTGACCATCGTCGCACACGACGACACGATTTCGCTTGCGCCGGATCGACCGGACACGGCGCGCGGCGATTCACCTGCGCGGTTATGCCTGAAAGCAGAAGCATCACGCCCGCGAAGATGAAGACCGCAACCTTGTGTTCGGAAATCCAAATCAGTTGCGGCACAGCGGTGACTAGGCTCGCAACCGCAGCGCCCGCGCCGATCGACACGAGCATTGCGGGCAAGGCACAGCAAATCAGCGTGCCTAACGAGCCGAACAGCGTCACCGTTTGGACGATCGCGTTTTTCAGTCTGGTCATTTTGCGCGTGCGATTCCCGCAACGGAGTAGCCGCTGTTCTTGAGTAGTTGCGTGAGCTTCCGGTCGTCGAGAGTTTGGCCTTCCTTCGTCGTGACGGTGACGAGCCTGCTCTTAAGATCGACAATCACCGTTTTGACTTCGGGCTGAGCTTTGAACGTTTTTTCAATGCCGGTCGCGCAAAAGCCGCAGACCATTCCGTTGACGGTTGCCTTGATTGTCTCGGCAGAAACCGCTGCCGTTAGGCCGAACATGATTACGAGTGTGAGTAGATGTTTGTGCATGTGATTTCCTCCTCAGAATTGGACTGTCCAGTTGAACATGATGTGCTGGTCGCTGCTGTAGCCGACCTCGACCAGATAGGTTTTGTAGAAGAAGCGAACGAGCGGCGTGGCCACGAAGTGATCGTGCTTTGACGGATGATGATCGATCTGAAACATGAGCCACGTGTTCAGATCGCTGTAGTTCGCCAGGTAGGGCGCAATGCCGACGCGCGCGCGTTGCCAGACGGATTTCTCAATGTCGCCGTCCCAGACGAACCGCGGCTCGTATGAAAGAAACCAGCGACGCGATTCGTAGTCGGCGAGAAACGCCGTCCACAAACACGGCTGGTTATCGTCGTGATAACGCGCCAGGCCGGCGCCGCTCATGTTAAAAATATTTCCCTGGCCGTCCGGCAGATTCCAACGCTTTAAGAGCGTGTTGATCTGCGGTGTGACCATGAGAATGTCCTTCCCGTTTTCTTCCTGTTTGACGTAAAGGCCGAATGCCTCCGTCGGCGTGAACGTGTAATCGAGGGAGATGGTGTGACCGGTCTCGTCGTTTTCCTGCATCGCCATCGTGCCGCCGACGTACGAGATCGGCTTCGCGTCGATGTGGAGCGATAGAATTGTTGTGAGTGCTAGCGATAAAGTTGTTGTTGTTGTTTTCATTGATCCAGAACGGCTGCGATTGACCAACAGGCGTGCCGATAAATGGGCACACCTCCGGCTTCAGCGTCGGTGGATCAGATGAGGCGCGCGCAGAACAACGCCAGAATCGGCGGTGAATGCGCGGAGAAGTCCGTCTTCGAAGTTTGAATCGAAACTAACGGAAGATCGACAATCGCGAGTGAGATCGCCGCCGTGGGCGCGAAGAGAACCGGAGCGTTGCTGTCGTCGATGCTCTTCGCCAGCGGCGGAGACGACGGCGCAGTATTGCGCGACGAAGTTTTGCAACAACTCATGTTCGCGCAGCATGCCGGCTTGCACGCTTTCGCATTGCTCGTGTTCGAGAGAACACACGTTCGCGCCGACGCCGGCAATGGCGCGCAGACGAGCGTCAGCGCGCAGAAAAACGAGAATGCGATCCGGGCGAACATGCGATTGAACAATAACAGAAGACAGTAAACGGGTCGAATCCGTTCAAGCTCTACTGGCCGCGCAAACTTCCGCGCACCAATTGTCGATCTTGTCCCGGATCTGATCGCGAATCGCACGCACCTGTTCGAGCTTCTCCTGCTGCGAACCTTTGACTCCCGAAGGATCGGGAAAGCTCCAGTGCAATCGTTTGGCCGGTCCGGGAAAGATCGGACACTTCTCCGCGCTCGATTCATCGCAAACGGTAACGACATACGCGAAGAGCTGACCTGATTTGAAAACGTCGAAGATCGATTGCGTTTTCTTGTTCGAGATGTCGATGCCGATCTCTTCCATGACATCGACGGCGAGCGGATTGAGCGTGCCGGGCTCGAGCCCGGCGCTGTGCGCTTCGAACGCCGCGCCACACAAATGATTCAGCCACGCTTCCGCGATCTGGCTGCGCGCGCTGTTGTGAATGCAGATGAAGAGAACTTTTGATTTCATCCGGTGTCGATCTTAGGACGCGAATCCGTCACCGCAATGTCCAGCCGCGTTACATTTGTGTGACAAAGAAAAAGATGCGGCGTGCCGACGTGCGATTGTCGATCTTACAATGATGAAGTACCGCGCTCTCGCGACCGATTACGACGGCACACTCGCGCATGACGGCGTCGTAAGCGCATCGACTGTCGCCGCGCTCGATCGCTTTCGCGCGAGCGGCCGGCATTTGTTCATGGTCACGGGACGCGAGCTGCCGGAATTGAAGCAGGTTTGTCCGGTGCTCGACCGATTCGAATTTGTCGTCGCCGAAAATGGCGCGCTGCTTTATCGCCCGGCGGACAACACGACGCGATTATTGTGCGAGCCGGCATCCAGATCGCTCGTCGAATCGCTTCAGCGTTTGAACATACGCCCGCTTTCGGTCGGACGGGCCATCGTCGCGACGGTCGAACCTAACGAAGTGATCGTGATCGAAGAAATCAAACGCCTCGGCCTCGAGCTTCAGGTCATTTTCAACAAAGGCTCGGTCATGGTTTTGCCGAGCGGCGTGAACAAGGCGACTGGCCTGGCGGCGTTGCTCAAGGAAGCAAATGTCGCGTGCGAAGAAGTCGTCGGCGTCGGCGACGCGGAGAACGATCACGCATTCCTGGACGGTTGCGGAATCGGCGTGGCGGTGGCAAATGCGCTGCCGATGTTGAAAGAACGCGCGGACCTGGTCACAAGCGGTGCGCGCGGCGACGGTGTGCGCGAGTTGATCGACAAGATATTGGCGGACGATCTCGCGGACGTGAAGCCGCATTCGCGCGCTACTTGATCTTGCGCGCGAACTTCGGGGGAAAAAGCCAGAGCAGCTTTCCGTTTTCCTTTGCAAGATCGACATCGACAAGTGCGACACCGGCCTTGGATAATTTGAGCGAGGCGTTTGTCAGGCCGCGAATGACTTCGGTGAAGTCCGGCTCGTGACCGACCAGCATCAAAGTCTTGGCGCGATGACGTTTCAGCACCGTGCGCAGTTCGGCCATGCCGAATCCTTTCGCGAGCACATCGTCCTGTCGCAGTTTCACCCGCAAAACTTCGGCCGCGATTTCGGCGGTTTGTGCGGCGCGCGGTAACGGACTCGTCACGATCAGGTCGGGTCGCACCTTGAGACGATCGAGAAATTTTGCGACAGCGCGCACTTCCTTTTTTCCGAAGGGCGTGAGCGGCCGCTCATCGTCCGGTTTGTTCCAATTTTTCCAATCAGCTTCGCCGTGGCGGAAGAAATAAAGTTGCATGTCGATCTTGCGTTAGGATTTCAAATGACGTTCCACGCCGCGCGACCTTCCTGCCAAAGCCGCACGCCGCCGTTGTAAGCGTTACGATTGTGTCCGAGCTCGATCCCGCGCGGTAGTTTCTCGATGCATTTAGCGTTGCCGCCCCCGAGCACGACGTAATCGGCGATGAACGCCTTTTTTAATTCCGGGACGATGCGCAAGACTTCGCTTTGCCATTTTTTCTGGCCGAGCCGCTCCAAACCTTCATCGCTCAGGTGATCTTCGAGCGAGCGATTGTCGATGTACGGAAGATCGCCCAGCTCGAGCGGAAGGACGTTGCGGTTCCACAGCAGCGCGGAGCCAAGTCCGGTGCCGAATCCGAGAAAGAGCATGCGTTTTCCGCGATAACTTCCGAGCGCCTGCATCGCGGCATCGTTCATTACCCGCACTGGTTTGCCGAAAGCCTTGCGAAAATTAAAACGCATCCAGCCGCGGCCGAGATTTTTCGGCTCCATCGCGATTCGTCCATTTTTCACCGGCGCCGGAAAACCCATTGCGACCGCATCGAATTTCCAATCGCCCACCAACTTCTTTGTCTCCGCCACGAACTTGCGCGGCGTTAATGTCCTGCCCGACGGAAATTTTCGCCGCTTCGCGCGTTGCGAAATCATCAGCTTCACGTTCGAGCCGCCGATGTCGATGACGAGGATCCGCTTCTTCACGATGTCGTTGTCGATCTTGGCTGCGCCACGGTGATCGGCACAAGTTTGTCCGCGCGATTTTTTTTCTTCGAGCCGGAAAGTTTCTTGACGCGCTCGCGCGAGATTTCGCGGAAATGCCATTGCGCTTGCGAACGCGGCTCCGGCCCTTCCGGTCTCAATCGCCGATAGCTGCCGTTCGGCTGAAGCTCACGCGATTTCACGCGGTCGTGCAGAAATCGCGGCAACACGTCTTTCACCATGTGATCGCGCAACGCGGTGCTCTCGATCGGGTACGCGACTTCGATCCGCCGCAAAAAATTCCGCGGCATCCAGTCCGCACTCGACAAATAAATCTCCGGCGCGCCCGCGTTTTCGAAATAATAAATGCGGCTGTGCTCGAGAAATCGGCCGACGATGCTGATGACGCGAATGTATTCGCTCAGTCCGGGAATTTTCGGACGCAGACAACAAATGCCGCGCACGATGAGATCGATCGTCACTTCCGCGCACGAGGCTTCGTAAAGTTTTTCGATCACCTCTTGATCGACAAGTGCATTCAGCTTCGCCATGATCCGCGCCGGTTTGCCGGCGCGCGCATTGTCGCGTTCGCGCTCGATCGATTTAATGAGTCGCGTCTTCATATCGAACGGAGCCACCATCAACTTCTTCAACCCGGGATAACCGGCGAGACCAGTGAGCGTGTTGAAAACGATGGCGACTTCCTCGGTCAGCTCGGCGTTGCTCGTGAGTAAACTGAAGTCGGTGTAAGTGCGCGCGGTGCGTTGATGATAATTGCCGGTGCCGAGATGCACATAATGTCGCAGACGGTCGCTGTCGCGCCTAACGACGAGCAGCGCCTTGCAATGCGTCTTTAATCCGACCACGCCGTAGATGACGTGCGCGCCGGCTTCTTCGAGTCGCCGGGCCCATTGAATGTTCGCGGCTTCATCAAAACGCGCGCGCAATTCGACAATGGCGGTGACTTGTTTGCCGGCGTTCGCGGCTTCGATCAACGCCTCGACAATGGGCGAGTCGCCGCTTGTGCGATACAACGTGATCTTGATCGCGAGTACATGTCGATCTTGCGCGGCCGCTTCGATGAGCTCGACGATTGGATCGAAGCTGTCGTAGGGATGATGCAAGAGCACGTCCTGTTGCCGCAGCACCGCAAACATGTCCGCGCCCGGCGGCAATGCTGGATCGCGCGCCGGTTGAAACGGACGGTCCTTTAATTTCGCGAGCGCATCGTTTGCAATCAACGGCGCCAGATGCGTCATCGAAAGCGGACCCTTCAATTTGTAAAGGTCGTCTTCGCCGAGATCGAAAAACTCGAGCAGCAAATCGCGAAATTCTTTCGGGCAATCCGCTTCCACTTCCAGCCGCACGGCGTCGCCGCGGCTCGAACGCCGCAGTTCCTGCTCGATCGTGCGCAACAAATTTTCTGCTTCCTCTTCGTCGATGTAGAGATCGCTGTTGCGCGTGATGCGAAAGGCGTGCGCGCCGTCGAGGATTAATCCGGGAAACAATTCCGCGATGTGATGTTTGATGAGTGAGGCGAGATAAACGTATTCCCACGGTTCGTCGGTCCCGCTGCCGCGCGGCATCAGAATCATTCGCGGGACCACGCGCGGCACCTGCACAATGGCGTGGAGCGGTTCGCCGCCGCGGCGCGCTTTTGCCCTAACGAAAATGTTGTGGCTCTTGTTCAGCAACTGCGGAAATGGATGGCTCGCGTCCACTGCCAGCGGCGTCAGCATCGGCACCACTTCCTGCTGGAAAAACTTGTGCGCCCACGCGGCCCGCTTTGCCGTAAGATCGACAACGTCACGCACGCGGATTCCATTTTTCGCCAGCTCCGGCAGCAGCTCATCATTCCAAAGCGCGTATTGCGTCGCGACCAGGTCGAGAACTTTGCGCCGGATTTCGTTAAACGTTTCCGTCGGGCTCAATCCATCCGGCCCGACGTCGCTCGTCTCGCTCTCGATCTGTTGTTTGATTCCGGCAACGCGAATCTCGAAAAACTCATCGAGGTTCGAGCTGAAGATGGTGAGGAACTTAACGCGCTCGAGCAGCGGCTGCGTTTCGTCCTGCGCTTCTTCCAGGACGCGCCGATTGAATTCGAGCCAGCTCAGCTCGCGATTGATGAAATTTTCCGGCGCGGAAAACGACCGCACCGGCGCAGCTTTTATTTCAGCGGATGTATCGGGGGCGTCCTGCTCAATTATTTTCGCGACCGCCGATTCCATTCCGAAACATTAGCGCGTTCAAGCCGACGGCACGAATGGCTGATGCCGAATGTCCTCCGCCGCCGCCGCGTAAACCGCGTCCTCCGCGATGTTCGTCGCGTGATCGCCCACGCGTTCCAGACAGCGGCCGATGAAAATTAAATTCAAATATCCACGGAGCTGCTCCGGATCTTCCGCCATGCGCTGAATCAGTCTGCGACTCGCCGCGCGGTTCAGATCATCGAGCTTGTCATCGCGCGGCACGATCGACCGGCCAAGATCGACATCTTCACGCGCGTACGCATCCACGCTGTCTTTAAACATCGACAGCGCGTGTTCGTACATCGGCTTGATGAGATCAGTTTCCGCCAACGGCGGATGCTGATTCAATTTGCGCGCGCGTCGCGCGATCGTCGTCGCCTGATCGGCCATGCGTTCGAGGTTCGACGACAACTTCATTGCGGAAACGACGCGGCGAAGATCGGACGCGACTGGTTGAAAGCGCAGCAGAATGTCGACGCCGTCCTTGTCGATTTGTTTTTCGAGCTGATCGATCTCTTCGTCGTCCGCGATCGCGTTCGCGCACAGGTCATCATTGCGCTCGAACAAACCTTCGAGCGCGCGGTCGAGACTGCGCTCGGTCAGGCTCGACATCATCATGACGTTGTTGCGTAGCGACGCGAGCGCTTCGTCGAAATTCCCGAGGATGTGTTTGGGTGCAATCATGTCGATCTTACGATTGTCGATCTTGGGTTAACCAAAGCGACCGGTGATGTAGTCTTCGGTTTGCCGCTCGCGCGGGTTCGAGAAAATCTTTTCCGTGGCGTCGAACTCGATCAATCGCCCGAGATAAAAGAACGCGGTCCGATCGGAGACGCGCCCGGCTTGCTGCATGTTGTGCGTAACGATGATGATGGTGTATTCGCGTTTCAGTTGATGAATCAATTCCTCGATCTTCGCCGTCGCGATCGGATCGAGCGCAGAACATGGCTCGTCCATTAAAATGACTTCGGGTTCGACCGCGAGCGCGCGTGCGATGCAGAGCCGTTGTTGCTGGCCGCCGGAAAGTCCGAACGCATTTTTCTCGAGCCGATCTTTTACTTCGTCCCACAACGCCGACGCGCGCAAACTTTTCTCGACCGCTTCATCGATGCGCGAGCGCTTCTTCACGCCGGCGATGCGCAATCCGTAGGCGATATTTTCATAAATCGATTTCGGAAAAGGATTCGATTTTTGGAAAACCATGCCGACGCGCCGGCGAAGATCGACGACGTCAACGTTGGCCGTGTTGATGTCGACGTTGTCGATCTTGATCGAGCCGCCGGTGATGCGCGCGCCGTCGATGAGATCGTTCATGCGATTGATGCAACGCAGCAGCGTCGTCTTACCGCAACCACTCGGGCCGATCAATGCGGTGACGGCGCGCGGCGGAACATCAAGATCGACATCGAACAAGACCTGTTGATTGCCGTAGGCAAAATCGACACCGGAAATTTCCACCGCGACGTGTTCCGGCTCGTTAGGCGGCGGGTTCGATTGGCGCGGGAGTTGTTGTGGCAGTGCTTCGGGCATCTTCAAAAGGCTTACCATGATAGACGGCTCCGGCTTCGTTCGCGCAGCAGGATCGAGGTCAACGCAATGAACATCACGAGCACGAGAAAGACGAACGCGGCGCCGTATTGCACGCGCTCGGTGTATTCGTTCTGCGGAATTTTCGAGCTGACGACGTAGATGTGATACGGCAACGCCATTACGCCTTGAAAAAAGAAGTCGGTCCAACGCGAAACGTGCCACGGCATTTCGTCGCGCATGGCGTAGGCAGCGGTGAACATGATCGGCGCGGTCTCGCCGGCGACGCGCGCGATTCCGAGAATGGACGAGGTGAGAATTCCGGGCAGCGCGTAGGGCAAAACATTTTTGCGAATGGTTTGCCATTTCGTTGCGCCGAGCGCGAGCGAGCCTTCACGCAAACCTTGCGGAACGGCACGCAACGATTCTTCGCTGGCGGTGATGATCGCGGGCAGCACCATCAAACCAAGCGTGAACCAACCGGACAAGATCGACACATTCCACCCGAAGAAAATTACGAATAGTCCGAAACCGAAAAGGCCGAACACGATCGAAGGGACGCCTGCGAGATTTAAAATAGCGACGCGAATCAGACGAATGAGCGCGCCGTTGCCGCTGTATTCGCTCAGATAAATCGCACTGCTAATTCCAACGACGAGCGCGAGCGCCATCGAGCCGACGACGAGAATCGCAGTGCCGGCGATGCACGGCCAGATGCCACCGGCCGAATACGAGATCGTTGTAAGATCGACATCTTCATTGTGCGTGGTTTTCCACGCGCGAAATTCGGAGTCGCTCAGCTCCATTTTCTGGCCGTGATATTCGAAGACGTAAAGCGTCTGCGGCGATTCGCTCAGGAATTTCACATTCACAAACGGCGCTGCCTTTTGGAAAACAACACGCCCGCCTTTAATCGCGATGTCGGCGAAAATGTAAGTCGCGCACGCGAGCACGAAGTAAGTCGCGAGCCGGAACGCCCAGAAAACAATTCGCTCGCCCATATCAGCCGATGCTCATTCGGAAACGCGCGACAAATTTTTGCGCGAGAAAATTAATGGCGAGCGTGAGCAAAAATAAAACGAGCCCGACCATGAAGAGCGCGCGGTAATGAATACTGCCGCGCACGACCTCGCCCATTTCCTGCGCGATGATGCCGGTCATGGTGTGGACCGGTTGGAAAACCGCGCCGAGTCCCTGCGTAAAATCCGGAATGGCGATGCGATTACCCGCGCACAAAAGCACGACCATCGTTTCGCCGATGACGCGACCAAGGCCTAATAACGCCGCCGAAACAATTCCTGACAACGACGCCGGCACGAGCACGCGCGCGATGGTCTGGAGACGATTCGCACCCAGCGCGTAGGAAGCTTCCTTGAAACCGCGCGGCACATTCTGTAGCGCATCTTCCGACAGGGTGAAAATTGTCGGCACCGCCATCAACGCGAGCAGACAACCGGCCGTGAAAATATTCAGCCGTTCGCTGATCGGAAAAAAGGGGACCCAATGCAAGATCGACATCTGTGACGCCGCGCGGATCGTCTGGCCGACGACAGCGATTCCAAAAAATCCCAACACGACCGATGGAATGGCCGAGATGAATTCGATGTAGGGCTTGATCAAAATTTTTTCGCCACGCGCCGCGATTTCGCTCACGTAAATTGCCGACGCGACGCCGAACGGAACGGCGAGCGTGAGCGCAACGGCCGCCACCATGATCGATCCGACGAGCAGCGGCACGATCCCGTACCAATCCTGCCAGAAACTAGCGGTGACCCATTCGCGTCCGAATAGAAATGACGTGATCGCGCGATACGCAGGGACAGGTTCGTTCGGATTCCAGGCGTGAAGTTTTCTTGATGTGTCGGCGAAACTTGCGAGATATTTTCGCACATCGTTTTTCCATTTTTCGAGCGCGCGTTCATTCGTCAACCGCGGCGCATTTGAAACGAGATTGTCGATCTTGTCCTTCATCGCGGGCGCGATTTGATCGAACCGCGTTTCCGCCGCGCGCAATCCCGCGATGTCGTTGTCGCTCACTGTTCCGTTTTCGCGCAATGCCAGCGCTTGATCGTTCGAATCAGAGACAAGCCCGTTTAAATCTTCCGCGGAGTCACTGAACGCGGCCGCGAATTCGGCCGACGGACGAATGTCGTTCAGCTCGCGCGAAAGCTGCGCGTGTTGTTGCGCCTGCGCGCGAATGATGTCGACGTATTCCAGACCGGCGCGGCGATACAGACGAAGGCTCGCGAGGTTCTCGCCGAAAAATCCAAAACCTTCGCGCACGAGAAAAATGGTGATGAGCGCAAGCACGACGATGGCGACGAAAGCGTTGCTCGCGAAAAATGCTTTGATCGCCGCTTCAATCGTTAGGCTGCGTCGACGCCCTCTTTTTTCCGGCAAGATCGACATCTCGGGCGCGAGCGTTTCCACCAGTCGACGATGCGAAAGCGCCGCGGAAGCGGCAACGCCTTTAATGTTACGTTTGTGTGACAGGCAACACGACGCGGATGGTTGTGCCTTTGCCAACTTCGCTTTCGGCCTCAACGCGGCCGCCGTGCAATTGCGCGATGTGTTTCACGATGGACAAGCCGAGGCCGGTGCCGCCGAGCTCGCGACTGCGCGCTTTGTCCGCGCGATAAAATCTTTCGAAGATGCGCGAAACATCTTCCTTCGGAATGCCGATACCGTTGTCGCTTATGCTCATCGCGATCTCGTGGTCCCGTTGCTCGACGCGCAAACGAATCTCGCCGCCTTGGGGCGTATATTTCACCGCGTTATCGAGCAAGTTGTAGAGGATCTCCTGCAAGCGTTCTTCGTCCGCCGCAAGCTTCGGCAGATTCGCCGCAAGATCGACATGTACATTCAGGCGCTTCTCTGCGAATCTCTTTTCCCAATCGCGCACGACGTCGCCTAACAATTGCTCGAGATGAATCGGCGCGCGTTCCAATTCCGTTGTGCGCGCTTCGAGCTGCGCGAGCGTAAGCAGATCGTTCACGATCGCGTCGAGCCGTTGCGAATGTCGCTCCATCACGCCGAGAATGCGGCGAGTCTCGTCCACGGAAGTCTCTGGCGAATCCTGCAGGGTCTCGATGTATCCACGCAAGATCGACAATGGCGTGCGCAATTCGTGCGAAACATTGGCAACGAAATCGCTTCGCATCTGGTCGATGCGTTTCAGCTCGGTGATGTCATGAAATAACGCGACTGCGCCGGTGATGTCGCCGTTACCGCCGTGCTTGATCGGCACCGCGCTCACTTGCAAGCGCCGGTCGCCCGCGGCCAGCTCGCTGTCTTTCAGCGCGCCTTCGCGCAAAGTTTGTTCAAGCAATTGATCGACATTCGCGTTGCGTAACACTTCGAGCACGGGCGTGCCGATTGCGTCTGGCGGCGGCGAAAATAATTTACGGAAGCCGTTATTGATGAGCGTGACGCGACGTTTTGGATCGACCACGAGCAAAGCGTCTTCCATCGCGCCGAGAATTGTCTGGGTGCCGGATTCGCGTTGCGCGATTTGCTGGTCGAGCTCGCGCTGACGCAGGAAAATTTCTTCCAGGGCTACGCCGACGCGGCGCGTTTCATCCGCGCCATCGATCAAAAAAGTTCGCGGTTGCTCGCCGCCGCCGATTTTCCTAACGAGCTCGCGCAGATCGCGCCAAGGCAAAATCCATCTACGGCGCAGGACGATAAATGTAATTGTCGATCCAACGATGAGTCCGAGAAGAAGCCACAGCATTCGCGATTATTGCTCGCGAAATTTGTAGCCGAATCCGCGCACGGTCTCAATGATATCGCCGGCCGGCCCGAGCTTTTCGCGCAAACGCCGCACGTGCGTGTCCACCGTGCGGGTGTCGATCATCGTTTCGTAGCCCCACACATCCAGGAGCAGGCGGTCCCGCGGCTGCACCCGGCCGCGACGTTGCGCGAGTGTCTGCAAAAGTTTGAATTCGATGCTCGTTAGGCGAACCGGTTTGCCTTTGACCGAAACGCGATGGCGCGGCGAATCAATCGTAATGCCGCCGCCGCTGAAGACTTCGCCGGCGGCATCGGCGGCACCGCGACGCAGGATGGCTTTGATGCGCAGAACGACCTCGCGTGGACTGAATGGCTTCGTCACATAATCGTCCGCGCCATATTCGAGCCCGGCGATGCGATCGATCTCGGCCGCGCGCGCCGTCAACATCAACACCGGAATGTCGCGCGTGGCCGCGTCTTGTTTGAGAATCTTGCACACTTCCAATCCCGACATTTTCGGCAACATAAGATCGAGAATAATAAGCGCGGGCTTTTCCGCGCGCGCTTTCGTTAGGCCGGTGGCGCCGTCGTTCGCAATCGAAAGCAGAAACTCGCCCGTCTTCTGCAGATTAAGGGTGAGAAGATCGACAACGTCGCGTTCGTCTTCGACGATGAGGATTTTATTGGCGGACGCCGCGCTCATACGAGCGATCGCCGGGAAATCGCCGCCTAACTACCGGGAATGCCTTCCGGCTTCGCGCCCGCTTTCTCGTTCAGCGCCTGCGTGAATTCCTGCAAGTTGGAAACGATCTGCGGCGCTTTCGTCAGCACGGTGCTGGCGAGTTTCTCGGCGTAATCGGGACGGCGTTGCGACATCTCCGACAGCGCCATCATGACCGCGAGGGCGTTGTTGATGGAGTGTTTGATCTCGCTGAATTTTTTCTGCAACTGCGCCAGTTCTTCGCGCGAGATGCTTGGTTCGTCACTCATAAAAGCTCAGGTTTAGACTGGAGAAAAGCAGACTCTGTGCTTGACTTAAAGGTTCGACATTTGCGGTCAAAATGCCTGCGCAAGTTATCAAGATCACTGGTGCGCGCCAGCACAATCTGAAGAATCTCGACCTCGAGATTCCGCGCGAGAAACTCGTCGTCATTACCGGGATGAGCGGCTCCGGAAAGTCCTCGCTCGCCTTCGATACGCTCTATGCCGAAGGGCAACGGCGCTACGTCGAGAGCTTGTCGGCTTACGCCCGACAGTTCCTCGATAAGATGGAGAAACCGGATGTCGATTTCATCGAAGGTCTCTCGCCCGCGATCGCGATCGAGCAACGATCCGCCGGGGCTAATCCAAGATCGACAATCGCGACCACCACGGAAATTTTCGATTACCTGCGCGTCTTATTTTCGGCCGTCGGCCAACCGCACGATCCGAAAACGGGCGAACCGCTCAAGAGACAAACGCCGCAGCAGATTGTCGATCAAATCCTGGCGTATCCAGCGGAAACGAAGATCGTGGTGCTGGCGCCGTTGGTGCGAAATCAAGTCGGCGAATTTCGCGATGTGATCGAGAAAGCGAAACGCGAAGGATTCGTGCGTGTGCGCATTGACGGCGAGATCGTGGAGCTGGGAAGACCGGAACCGATTCGGCTGAAGAAAACGCAGCGACATACGATTGAAGCGGTGGTGGATCGATTGGTCGTGCGTGACGGCATTCGCACGCGGCTGACGGATTCGGTCGAGACCGCGCTGCGTTGGGGTGAAAACAAGATGTCGATCTTGCGGGAGACGGGCGGGAAGTTTGAGGAAGATCGTTATTCCACCGAGTACGCGACGAGCGACAGCGGATTTTCGTTAGGCGAACTCACGCCGAAACATTTTTCTTTCAACAGTCATCTCGGCGCGTGTCCGGCGTGTCACGGATGAGGAACGCAGTCGGTTCTCGATCCCGAGCTGATGGTTTCGGATCAAACGAAATCGTTGGCCGAAGGTGCGGTCACGCCGTGGCGTCGCGCGACCAAACGAATGAAGGCCTACTATCGCCATCTGCAAAGCGCGCTCGTGAAACATTTCAAAGTCAACGAAGAGATGCCGTTTGCCGATTTGCCCAACGAATTCAAACAGGCGCTCTATTTCGGAACGGGCGATGCGCCGATCAGCAGCAACGGCCAAAAGGAATCGCGGCCGTTCGAAGGACTGGTGCCGCAGATGCAGCGACTCTACGAGGAAACCGAGAGCGAGTTCACACGCAATCGCATTCGCATGTTCATGCGGCGAGTGCCGTGCAAAATTTGCAAAGGCGCGCGGCTGCGGCCGGAGATTCTCGCGGTGACGGTGAAAGATCGACATGCGCGGGAGTTGAATATTCATCAGTTCAGCGAGCTGACCGTCGAAGCGGCGGCGCATTACATCGACAATCTCGAGCTGACGAATCAACAGCGGACCATCGTGCACGAAGTCGTGCGCGAGATTCAATCGCGATTGAAATTCCTGCTCGAGGTCGGCCTCGGTTATCTCACGCTCGATCGCGAGAGCGGTACGTTGAGCGGCGGCGAAGCGCAACGCATTCGGCTCGCGACGCAGATCGGCTCCGGTCTCGCCGGTGTGCTTTACATTCTCGACGAGCCGAGCATCGGGCTGCATCAGCGCGACAACGCGCAGTTGTTAGGCACGCTGCGGCGTCTGCGCGATCTCGGGAATACCGTCATCGTGGTTGAACACGACGAGGAAACGATCCGCGCCGCAGATCATATTGTCGATCTTGGCCCGGGCGCGGGGCCGCGTGGCGGCGAGGTGGTCGCGCAAGGATCGATTGTCGATCTTTTGAAGGCGAAAAATTCGCTCACGGCCGATTATCTTTCCGGCCGCGCACAAATTCAGATTCCGAAACAACGCACGAAGCCCCGACCGGACGCCTGGCTTACGATTCGCGGCGCATCGGAAAACAACCTGAAGAATGTCGATGTTTCATTCCCGCTCGGATGTCTCACATGCGTGACCGGCGTTTCCGGCAGCGGCAAATCAACACTGGTCGATGACATTTTGCGGCGCGCTCTGTTTCGACGTTTTTACAATTCGAAAGACAAACCGGGCGCGCATCGCGATTTGTTAGGCATCGATCAGCTCGACAAAGCGATCGTGATCGATCAAAGCGCAATCGGTCGCACGCCGCGCTCGAATCCGGTGACATACACCGGCGCGTTCGCGCCGATCCGCGAATTGTTCGCGCAACTTCCGACCGCGCGCGTGCGCGGATACGATGGCGGTCGTTTCAGTTTCAATGTCAAAGGCGGCCGTTGCGAAAATTGCGAAGGCGGCGGCTTGATCAAGATTGAGATGCATTTTTTGCCCGACGTCTACGTCGAGTGCGAAGTGTGTCGCGGCCGGCGTTACAATCGCGAGACGCTCGAGATTACTTACAAAGGCAAGAACATCGCGGACGTGCTCGACATGACGGTCGATGAAGCGGCGCGATTTTTTCGGAACGTGCCAAGTGTCTCCGATAAATTGACGGCGCTGCTCGATGTCGGTTTGGGTTATCTGCGACTCGGCCAGGCCGGGACGACGCTGAGCGGCGGCGAAGCGCAACGCGTGAAACTCGCGACCGAGCTGGCGAAACGCGCGACCGGTCGCACCATCTACATATTAGATGAGCCGACGACCGGTTTGCATTTCGCCGATATCGAGAAGCTGTTGCAGGTGCTGATGAAATTGCGCGAGGCCGGGAACACGCTGGTGGTGATCGAGCATAACTTGGAAATGATTAAAGCCGCAGATTGGATTGTCGATCTTGGGCCGGAAGGAGGCGAGGGCGGCGGCGAAATTGTTGCCATGGGAACGCCGGAGAAGATCGCGACAGTTGCGGCGAGTCACACCGGCAGATTTTTGAAAACAGTCCTGGAAACGAAATGAAGATCGCGCTCCGAAACATTCTGATCGCGTGCGGATTGACGTTGTCGATCTTGCCGGCGCCTGCGCAAACCGCGCGCATCGAAGCCGCAGCCAGACCACTACGCGAAGGCGTCCCCGAAATCGCGGTGACGAGGCTCCGCGCATTGCTGCGCGAAAATTTATCCGAGGCGGAACGTTCCGGCACGATCGCGAACCTGGCTGAAGCACTGATCGCGGCAGGCCGGCCTAACGAAGCGCTGAGCTCGCTTGACGGCGCACCGATGACAGACACGGTAAAGTTCTGGCGTGCGCAGGCCCTGGCGGCGTTGCAGCGCTACACGGAAGCGTTGCCGCTCTACGCCGAGCTCGCGCCGCAACGCCCGGATGCGAATTTCGGCGCCGCGGAAATGTTGCGCGCGCTCGGGCGCGACGATGAAGCGCGTCAAAGACTAACGAGCCTGATTAACGACAAACTATTCGGCACGCGGGCGCAGCTTCGCCTGGCGGAACTTGATCTGGCGAAATCGGACGTAGCGCATGCGCGAGAAGTGTTGAACGCGGTGCGACCGCGGAATGTGACTGAGCGCAAAACGAAACGTCTGCTCGAAGCGCGGATTGAGCTGGCGGAGAAACATTCCGAGCGCGCGCTGAGCATTCTCGAGCCGCTGTTGCAACGAAGCGAAGGCGCGCCGCATCCGGTGGCGATCGCGACTTTGTTCGCGGCGGCGGATGCGCATTTGCAATCGAATACCCCCGAAACTGGCGACGATGTCTTGGAGGATTTTGCCGATCGTCACCCGGACGATGTCGATCTTGCGCGGATTTTCGCGAAGCTGGACGAGCTTTACCGCGCGGAGCGCAAGCCGGTGCGGAGTGCGCTCGAGCGTTGGACACGCGAAGCGGAGCAACCGCGGCGCGCGCTCGCGCAATGGACACTGGCGCGAATCGAACTGCGCGGCGGACGTCGCGAACGCGCCGCGAAATTGTTTGCCGATTTGCGCGCGTCTCATCCGCAGACGCCGGTGATCGCGCCGGCATTGATCGACAGCGCGCAGATGCAATTGGAAGATCGACAATCGAATGCGGCGTTGGCCACGCTAGAAGACGCGCGGTCACTCGCGCCAGCGCGAGAACTGCTCGACCGCATCGATCTATTAGCGGCGAAGGCGCGCTACGACGCGGCGGACGTGAATGCGGCAACCGATTTGTACGAACGCGTCGGCTATTCCGATTCGCGTCTGGCGAAGATGTCGATCTTCAATGCCGCGATCGGGCGTCTGAGAATGGGCGATGCCGCGCGGTTCAATGCGGATTACGCGCAGCTCGAGAAGACCGATATCGATGGAACCGCGCGCGCGGAATTGCGTCTGGAGCAAGCGCTGGCGGAAGCGGCGAAAGGCAGCGAACATGCGCCGCAACTGCTACGAAAGTTCACGCGCGATTTCCCTAACGATCCTCGCGTGTCGGAAGCGTTCGTCGCGCTGGCCGAGCTCGCATTTCATCACAATCCGCCGGCGGTGGGTGACGCACGCAATTATCTCGCGCAGGCGCGGCAGCCGAACGCGACGGACGCAGCGCGCGAACGCGCAGATTATCTCGCGATGTGGATCGAAGACGCGCAAGGCGATAATGCGAAAATGATTGATGCAGCCACGCGTTTCCTAACCGCACATGGCAAATCGCCGCTCGCGCTCGAGGCGCGAATGAAGTTGGCCGAGAGCTATTATAGCCGGCAGGATTTCGCTAACGCGCAGACGCAATTCGAAATGCTCGTGCAGGAAAATCCGGGTGCGCCATTGGCGGAAAAGGCGCTGTTTTTCGCCGGCCAATCGGCCATGTCGAGCATGGCGCCGAAAGCGCTCGAGAATGCGTTAGTGTTGTTCGATCGCGCGGTGCAATTGAAAGGCGAGCTGCGCTGGGCCGCGCGCAACGAACAGGCGGGGATCGAGCGCCGGCTCGGAAAACCGCGCGACGCGTTGCTGCTTTATGAGGAGGTCTTGAAAAGCGATGCGAGGCCGAGTGACAAACGCGAGGCACTCTGCGGCAAAGGCGATGTTTATTTCGAAATGGGCGCGGCCGATTCGAAGAATTACGAACTCGCGATCGCGGCCTACGATCAACTGGCGCAGGACGCGCGCGAGCCGGGACATTGGCGCAATCAGGCGCTTTTCAAGAAGGCCACGTGTTTGCAGAAAAAGGGCGACCGCGAAGGCGCATTGTCGATCTTCTATGATGTGATCGACGCGCAAGTGCGGCCCGATCGGACGCCCGAGCTGTTTTGGTTTTACAAGGCCGGCTTCAATGCCGCGCGGTTGCTCGAAGAAGAGGCGAAATGGGCATCGGCCTCTGCCGTATACGACAAACTGGTGGCCGTGGCCGGTCCGCGCAGTGACGAAGCCAAGGCCCGATTGAACACATTGCGGCTCGAGCATTTTTTGTGGCAGGAATAGCCGGGCCGGGCCGCACATTTTGATGTTGTTTTTAAGCGCGCCAGGGCGCACAATTGCTTCATGAAAACTGCATTAAAGCTCACCGCCGCAGTAGTGGCGGTGGCGTTCTGTGGGTCAGCGTTGGCAAATCCGACGCAACCGCCGGTCAAGCTCGCCAAGCAACACAAGAAGGCGTGCTATGCCGTCATCACCGGTTCGGCCATTCCGCAACCGTGTGATCGGTTGAGCGTGATCCCGACGACGGCAAACGTGCTGCTGCACATCGGCGGCAATCGCTAAGCAAGGTTCCGCGATTTAATCGCTGGAATTGTTTCGCTGCCCACGCGGCGGCGACGGTTGTTTGTTTTCATTTTCCCCCTTCGGAATCCGGCGGACAACTCACGACTACTTCTTCGATGGAGTTCGGCCACGTGGCCGGGCGCGCTTTAACTCGGAGCCTCGGAGCTGCTGCGATGCGACATTGGATGAACTAAGAGATTTGCCGAGCGGTCTTCTCGTGACGCCGCTTCCAGTCCTTTGATTACCGAAGTGAGTCCGCGATTCACCGCACATTCAAGACCGTGCGTCGCACCAAGGGCGACGATCGCCCCGTTAAGATAGTCAATTTCCGTAGTGCGCCCGCGCAACAAATCCTGTCGCATCGAAACGATGTTGTGCGAACCGGCATAGGTTGCATTTATCTCGCGCAAGAAATCTACCTCGAGCGCGATGCCTTCGGCCCGGGCGACAGCGACACATTCCTCAATGATGAGCCGCTTCAGCGGATCTAAACGTGGATCGACAATTCCGCCCACTTCGCACCCGACAATGGCGGTGACGGGATTTACCACACAGTTAAAAACGAGCTTTCGCCACACTTCCATCGTGATGTCGGCAGAGATATGGCAATCAAGTCCTGCGGCGTTAAGAATGGCGGCGATATCCGCGCTGCGTTCGTGATTTTCCAACAGCGTGTGACCCTTCGCCATGTATCGAATCGTGCCGGGACGTTCGTAGATCGCGCCAAATTGAGTGATTCCGCGGAGCACGGCCGCTCGTCCGGCCACGACGGCGCGCACAATCCCATCGCTGTTCAGACCATTTTGCAGAGTAACGATCGTCGTGTCCTTGCCAATTAACGACACCAAGGGCTGAAGCGCGGATGCGGTATCCTGCACTTTGGTCGTCAGAAGAATCAGAGCGTTCGGCTGCAGCTTCGTCACTCGCGTCGCCGCGGGGACGAAAACAGTTTTGGTTTCGAGACCTTCGACGCGCAGACCTTCCTCTTCGATGGCGTGGACGTGTTCCGCGCGTCCCACAAGGGTAACGTCGTTACCGGCAGCGAGCTTCGCGCCGTAAAGACTTCCGATAGCTCCCGCGCCTAGCACGACGATTTGCATGAAAGGCAAATCGTAACACGCGCTCCATGAGCTCGCGACGCGAAACGCGGGACGACATCGCGCTCGGCGCGGTCAATCAAAGCGGATGCGGTGGTGAAGTTGCGGCCAATGCGCGCAGCCGCGAAACTTGCGCGAGCGCCGCGCGCGATTCTTCGGTGCGACCCATTTTATCGAGAATGTTCGAGAGCAAAACGTATTGATGCGGCTGTTCCGGCTGTCGGGCCACGGCGCGGCGCTGCGAACGGAAGGCATCGTCGAGATGGTTTTGCCGCATTTGCATGAGCGCGATCAGATTCAGCGGATCGCTCGCGCGCAGGTCGAGCCAGCTCGCGTGAAGCAATGCCCTGTGCGCAAGATCGACATCTTCATTCTCGGCATACAACCGGCCGAGCGCCATCCACGCTGCGTAATGCCACCACGTCTTCTCGGCGAAGGGCCTAACAAGTTCGATCGCTTCACAAAGATCGTTCGCGCGCCGATGCAGCTCGCTTTCGTATGAGACCAATTCCCATGTTTCGGGATAATCCGCGTGCGCCTTACGCAAAACTTCAATCGCACCGGCCGAATCGTTTTGTGAATCGAGCATCCGCGCGTAATTCACCGCCGCGATCCACGTCCGCGGGTAATCGCGGCGACTTTCGTGCGCTCCGGCCGTCGCTTCCGCGAGGACCTGTTTTGCCTCATCATCGCGCCCGAGCTGTGAGAGCGCGTTCGCGAGATTGTTGCGCGCGATGGTGTAATCCGGCTGAAACTTCAAGACGTTGCGAAATAACCGCTCCGCTTTCGCGTAATCACCATTGTTGATGTAGATCTGGCCGAGGTTCACGCTGACGCGACCACTCGTGCCGCCGGCCTCGGCTGTGCGTGTGTAAAAGGTCTGCGGGTCGACCCAATCGCTGCTGCGAAATGAGCTGCGCGCCGCAAGTGCAGCCACGATCAAGGTAAGCGCGGCGGCGGCGTGCCATTTTCGTATTCGCAGTTCGACGGCACACGCGGCGATGAAGATGAGCGCGCCAACGCTCGGGAGATACAACCAATGTTCCGCCACCGTCGCGTTAAGATCGACAATGTTCGATATCGGAAGGAACCCGATGACGAACCAGGCCGCGCCGAAAATGCGCGCGCGTTGCGCCGTTCCTCGCCAGAAGCTGGCTGCGCCTAACGAGGCCAAAACAATCCCACCCAAGATCGACAAGTACTCCAGCGCGATGGCGGAATCGCGCGCGGTTTCGCTTTGAAATGCCGGGCCGTCGAAGATCGTGCGCTCCATGTGGAGATTTGATGGGAAGACGATCAGGCGCGAGTAATCGCCGAGCGCGCGCAGCACCAGAATCGCGCGGACCGGCGCGCTCCACCCCATGGAAGGCGCGGACCCGGGGCGCTGTTGCGGCAATTGTCGTAATGCCGCGTAACTGGCAACGATCAGGACGCAGGCAGCGAGCGTGAGCGATTTGCTTCGCCGCGATGATTTGCCAAAGGCGAAGAGGTAAAGCAGGAAGAGGGCGACCCAAATCAGCGCGCTTTCGCGCGAGCAGAGAGCGGCGAGCGCGGACGACGCGGCGAAGAAGTAAAATATGGCGCGCGATATTCGCGACGCTCGGTCGCGAGCTTTGAAAAACAACAACCACGCCGCGGCGGCGAAGGCGAAGGCGAGGCTATCGGCACGGCCGGAGATGTAATCGACTGCCGCGCTGTGGACCGGATGAACCATCCAGACCGCGGCCACGGCCAACGCGAGAATGGAATTGTCGATCTTGCGCGAGAGCTGGCCTAACGAATCGAAGATGCGGCGGAGCAAAAAGTAAAGCAACACGCCGGCGGCGAGATGGAGGAGAACATTGCTGAGATGAAAACCAAAGGTGTTCGTGTTCCAGAAAAAGTAATCGAACATGAGCGACAGATTTTGCACCGGCCGGTAATGCGCGGAAAAGGAATCAAGAAAGAGATAATGACGGAAGGCTTCGATCGCGAGGACAGGGCTTTTGATGAAAGGATTGTCGCGCGCGAGATATTGATCGTCCCAAATGAGCTGGCCTTGCAGCGCGGGCGCATGCACTGCGAAGCCGATGAGGGCGAGCAGGAGTGCGCGCAGCCAATGTTTCTGAAGATAACGCGCGATCGACCGCGATGTGGTCG
>JBEEGX010000150.1:0-12507 GCA_041167105.1 Verrucomicrobiota bacterium | reverse complement strand
GCTCACGCTGGCCGCGCTGATCGCGCAAGCGCGTTTGTTAGTCACCGTGGACTCCGCGCCGGTGCATCTTGCCGCCGCAATGAAGACGCCGCAGGTCATTTTGTTCGGCCCGACGAATCCGTTTCATTGGCGGCCGCGCGAAACGCCGGCGATCATTTTGCAGGGCGATTCCGGTTTGCCGGTGACAAAATTCGTCCCGAAACAATTCCGCAGCGCGATGAGCCTGATATCGACGCAGGCGGTGATCGATGCTATGGATTCGCTGCTGTCGAGTCCGGCGGCGTAGGTCCGAGTCGGACTGGTATTGGCCATCATGGGCAAAAAGAAAAACAAAAAAGAGCAACCGCGTCTCTCATTTTGGGAAACGCTGGAGGTATCGAAGGCGATGTATCGACGCCTGTTCGGCTACGTGAAGCCGTACAAGTGGCGCTTCATCGCCGGCATCGCCTTCGGCATTTTATTCGGTCTGAGCAACTCGCTGTTTCCGTGGGCGATGTTACAGGTCTCGAGTTTCATCTTTCACGGCGCGATGCCGAACGCGAAAGCGATTTTGAAACATCGCGAGATGATGAACACCGGGCCGCAGGTCGGCTCCATCATTTACGTCTGTTTGCTGATTCCGACGGTGATGATCGTACGCAGCGTGTTTTCGTTTCTGAACGCGTATTATTTGAACTGGGTGAGCAATCGCGTGGTGCTCGACCTGCGCAATCAGCTCTTCGCCAAAATGGTTCGCCACTCGATGGATTTTTTCAATCGCATGCGCATCGGCTTTCTCATGTCGCGCATCGCCAACGACACGCGGTCGATGCAAATGGCGTTGAACACGGTGTCGGAGGACCTGTTCAAGCAACCGATGTCGATCCTCGGCGCGGTGGCGGCATTGTTGTGGATAGATTGGAAATTCACGCTGGTGATGCTGGCCCTTTTTCCGACCTGCCTCATTCCGATTCGTCTGTTAGGCCGCCGTGCGCGCAAAGCGGTCGAGTCCGAGCAAAAGGGCATGACGCAAATGACGGTCACGATGCAGGAGACCTTCGCCGGCATTCGCGTGGTCAAATCGTTCGCGCGCGAGCCGGAGCAGGAGAAAGCGTTTCGCCGCAGCACGCAGCAGCAGTTTACGAATGCGATGCGCATGACAAAAACGATGCAGGCGATCGGGCCGCTGGTCGAGACCATGGCCTCGTTAGGCGTCGGCCTCGCGCTGCTCTACGTTTATTTTTCGAACCTGCCGGCGGCGAAATTTCTCGCGCTCATTTCCGGAATGTTCCTGCTCTATGAGCCGGTCAAGACATTGAGCAAGCTGCACATCGTCGTGCAACGCTCCATCGGCGCGACCTCGAAAATATTTTCGTTACTCGATTCGGTGCCGACGGTGCAAGACGCGCCCGACGCTGTCGATCTTCCGCGTGTGCGCGGCGAGATTCTTCTGGATCACGTCTCATTTCAGTACGCGAGTGGCGTCACGAATGCGATCGACGACGTCAATCTGCGCATCGAGCCGGGCAAGACGTACGCGCTCGTTGGGCCAAGCGGCGCGGGAAAATCGACGATCCTTTCGCTCATCTTGCGCATGTACGATCCGACGGGCGGCGCAGTTAAGATCGACAATCACGATTTGCGCACGCTCACGCAGAAATCATTACGCGAACAGGTCGGGCTCGTGACGCAGGAGACGTTTCTGTTTCACGAAAGCATTTTCGACAACATCAAATTCGGCCGGCTCGATGCGACCGCCGAGGAAGTTTACGCCGCGGCTGAGACGGCCTTCGCACATGACTTCATCATCGCGCAACCACGCGGATACGACACCGTCATCGGTGACAAAGGGTGCATGCTTTCCGGTGGACAACAGCAGCGCCTCGCGATCGCGCGCGCGCTGTTGAAGAACGCGCCGATTCTTTTGCTCGACGAAGCGACCTCCGCGCTCGTTTACGAATCTGAGAAACAAATTCTGCGCGCTCTCGTGCGTCTCGCGGCCGGCCGCACCGTCTTCGCGATCGCGCATCGGCTCTCGACCATTTTGTCGGCGGACCAAATTGTTGTGATGGAGCACGGCCGCATCATCGAAGTCGGCACGCACGCCGAGTTGCTCGACAAATCCGGCCACTATCGCCGGCTCTACGATCTGCAATTCAATCGCCCGACCGAACCGCCGCAGCCCGAGACGACACCGGCGCCGGATGTGTTCGAGGAAGAATTGGTTTAATCGCGCCCGCCTTCGCGTAAGCTACGGCGTGGCAGGCAAGATCGACATCGTCATTTGAGCGTGATCTCGCGCATCGTGCGCGTGCCGAGAATTTCCCGAATGTCGAGCCGCTTCACCGCCATGTCGCGTTGTTGGTCCTGGTTGCCCATCACTTTTTCCAGAAGCGGATCGGTCTTTTCGCGCAGTCCGTCGAACGCCGCCATGTTCGCATACTCAACCATGATGATGATGTTCGCTTCATCGCGACCGTGCGGGTCGCCCATCAAGATTTTGTAATCGAGAATGATGTTCTGCTTTTTTTCCTCAGCGTAGATCGGCTTCACCGTGTTCGTGATCTGGCGAAAATAATCGTCATCCAATCCGGTTTTCGTTTTCACCATCGTGAGCGTCCAAACGTGTCCTTCGTTGTAGGGCGCGGCGGTGCTTTTTGCCGGGCTTGCACTCGGTGATTGCGCAAAAGCCGTTGCGCCGATTGCCCAAAGAAATGCGATGCTGAGAATGAGTTTGGTTTTCATGTCAAAGCCAGCTTGATTCCCGAAATGGCGATTGTCGATCTTGCAGCAATCCGCGCGGCGCACGACCGCATTCGCGCGCACATCAATCGCACGCCGGTGCTGACGAGTTCGCGCATCGACGCAATGCACGGCGCGGCGCTGTTCTTCAAGTGCGAAAACTTCCAGAAGGTCGGCGCATTCAAAGCGCGCGGTGCGACTAATGCCATCTTTGCCCTGAATGACGAAGTCGCGAAACGCGGTGTAGCGACACACTCATCGGGCAATCACGCGGCCGCATTAGCGCGCGCCGCAAAACTTCGCGGCATCGCTGCGCACATCGTTATGCCGAAGAACACGATCGCCACAAAAGTTCGCGCAGTGGAAGGCTACGGCGGCCGCATTGTGTTTTGCGAGCCGAACCAAACTTCGCGCGAGGAAACGTGCGCACGCGTGATCGCCGAAACGGGCGCGACGTTGATTCACCCGTTCGAAAATCCGGATGTGATTGCGGGGCAGGGGACGGCAACGATCGAGCTGCTCGAAGATGAAGATGTCGATCTTGTATTGTGTCCGGTGAGCGGCGGAGGATTACTTTGCGGCACGGCCATCGCGGCGAAATCGATACGCCCGCAAATCAAAGTCATCGCGGTCGAGCCAGCGAATGCGGACGACGCGGCGCAATCTTTTCGCGCGGGAAAAATCGTGCGCGTCGAGCCGCACACGATTGCCGATGGATTGCGCGCGAATCTCGGCGCGCCGAATTTCGAGATCATGCAGCGCTACGTCGATGACGTCGTGACGGTAAGTGAGGAAGCGATCGTCGAAGCGATGCGCGCGATTTGGCAAATCATGAAGATCATCGTCGAGCCTTCCGGCGCGGTGCCGTATGCCGCGATTCGCGAGCGCAAGATCGACATCGTCGGTCGCCGCGTCGGCGTCATTCTCAGCGGCGGCAATGTCGATCTTGATGCGCTGCCGTGGAAGTGATTTAGAGAGCTGATGAAAACGAATCTTCTTTTCTACTCCGCGCTGCTCGGCATCAGTTTCGCCCAATCACCTCCGGCGACGATGAAAGCGATTGTCATTCACGAATACGGCGGTCCGGAGGTTTTGAAGTTCGAAGAGGCGGCGCCGCGGCCGGAGCCGAAAGAAAATCAGGTATTAGTGAAAGTGATCGCAGCGGGCGTGAATCCTATCGATGCCGCGATCCACACCGGCAAATACGCGAAGGTCTTTGGAACAACGTTGCCGCTCGTTCCCGGATACGACATCGCGGGAACTGTCGAAAAAATCGGCGCGAAGGTGACGCGGTTCAAAGTTGGCGACGCGGTTTATGCGTATCCGATGTGGGGCGGCGGTTACGCGGAATATGCGGTGGTCGATGAAGCAGAGACGGCGTTGAAACCGAAAACGATTTCGTTTGTTGATGCCGCCGGTGTGCCGTTGGCCGCGCTGACGGCGTGGCAAGCTTTGATCGACAATGCAAAGATCGACAAGGGACAAACGGTGTTGATTCACGGCGGATCCGGCGGCGTCGGAAGTTTGGCCGTGCAAATCGCGAAAGCGCGTGGCGCAAAAGTGATCGCGACGGCGTCAACGCCTAACCAACAACTATTGAAGGAGCTCGGCGCCGATGTGGCCGTCGATTACACCAAACAAAAATTCGAAGACGTCGCTCATGATGTCGACGTCGTGCTCGATTCGGTAGGCAAAGACACGCTGCAGCGTTCGTATGGAGTGGTGAAGAAAGGCGGCTTCATCGCGACAATCGTCGCGCGGCTGGATCAGGCGGAGCTCGATAAGCACGGCATTCGCGGCACATCGGTTTCGGTAAAACCAAACGGCGAAGAGCTGACGGAAATTGCGCGGTTGATCGACGAGAAGAAAATCAAACCGATTACTTCGCAAGTGTTGCCGCTGAGTGACGCGGCCAAAGCGCAGGAGCAGGCGGCGACGCACCACACGCGCGGCAAGATTGTGTTGAAGATTGCAGACGAACCGAAGTGATTCGCGTAAGATCGACAACTACTAAGATCGACATGTTATGAACTGGGAAGCGATCAACGCGATTGCGCAACTGGTGAGCTCGATCGGCGTGGTCGCTTCGCTCGTTTATCTCGCCGTGCAAGTGCGGCACAACACGCGCGTCACGCGTTTGTCGGCGCAAGATGCGGCCACGACTGCGCTACGCGATGTGACGCGACCGTTCGCCGAAAACCCGGAGGTGGGCCGGCTTTGGCGCGCGGGTCTGGAAGATTTGAACACGCTCACGGCGGAAGACAAAGCGCGCTTCTATCATGTCGCCTTTCAGTTTTTGAAAGCGATGGAGACGATTCACTTTCATTACATCTACGGCCTGATGGAGGAGGACATCTGGCGCGGCTGGTGCAATCTCTACAAACATTATCTTTCGTCGCCCGGTTTGGAATCGTACTGGCAGGTGCGCCGCGATTTATTCTCGGAACGATTTCAGGAATTCGTCGCCGGCTTGGAAAAACCGAGGGAACGGCTCACGGTCGCGAATTTGTTAGGCGAAGAAAAGATCGGCCCGGCAATCGGCGGCTAAGATTGTTAGGGCTGACCGCTGAAGAGCGGCCAGTTCGCGCACTTGAGCTCGGCGATGGTGCGCTCGAGCACGCGCGTCCGTTCCTTCACCCGCTCTTCCAATTGCGCTTTCTCGTTTTGCAATTGGCGATGGGTAAAACGCGTCTGCAAAACATTTTTGATGCGCATCGCGACTTCGACTTCATCGAGCGGTTTGGAAAGAAAATCCGTCGCGCCGAGCGCAAGCGCGTGACGACGCGCATCCAGAGTCGTGTCCGCTGTTAAAACGATGATGGGCAAAAATGTGTCCGGAGTTTGCATCTCGCGCAGACGTGCCAGAATTTCGAAACCGTCCGGCTCGGGCATGTGGAGGTCGAGTAGAACAAGATCGGGATCGTCGTCGGCGAACATCGACAACGCGCGCGTGGCGTCGGTCGTGCCGGAGACATTGGCGTAGCCGCACGTGTTCAACAAACGCGCGAGCAACTGCACGCTCGGCTCTTCGTCGTCGATGATGAGAATCTTGGCCTGCTTGATGAGATCGGATGTCATTTGTTAGTGGCGAAACTTGGACGGCTGAGCTTGCGAGTTTCCGCGCGGCGCGATTGTGCGCGCGCAGGCAGAAATGCGGAACCGCGCTGTGATTGCGGTGATGTAACGATACGAACGCTGATGATGTCATCGCTCGCGTCATGATCGCCGGCAAAAGCGCTTTTCCATCGCGCTCGAGCTGCGCGAGACGCGCGGCCGTAGGCGACATCGACGGCGCGGTGCAAGCCCGCAAGAATGTCGAAAGCAGCGACGCGTCCGGCGAATGCAGCCTGGGTATTTTCGCCTTTGGTCACCCCTATTTTGGAGCAGGAAGCGAGCCTTTGCGCGGCCGTTTTACCCTAACGCTGCCGTCGATTAATCGTGAAACTGATGGGCGACGCGCGAAAAATTCCCAACGTGCGTAACGCCGCCCGCGAGATAAACGTAGCCGCGCAATTTTCGCAGATCGCGTTTGCTCACGAAGATTCCGCCCTGACGGGCGACCGAGCCTCCACCGGTGTGTTCGAGCACCGCGCGCGGCGCACGATAGTAGTAACCGACCCTGTCGGCTGCACCTAACGAGTAGGTGCCGGCGGGAAAATGCAAGCCCGCGACATGTGGCGCCGAATAGATTTCGAGAAAGTGCGCCGCGTTTGGATTATTGCCGGGACCAACGGCGGGCGGACGCAAGGCGCCTGCGCAGCTCATGAACAAGATCGACAATGACGCCGCGAAGAACGAACGAACAGAGCAGGCCATGCGCGGCTGCTCGTTAGGTTTCGGTGTGGAATGCGCCTTTGCCGGCGAAAGCTTCGCGCAAGGTCGAGCGCAACGTTTCCACCGCTTCGTTCTTGAGCACGTAACCAAGAGCGCCGGCAGCGAGCGCGCGCTCGGCGTATTCCGGTTCGTCGTGCCCGGAAAGAATAATGACGATGAGATTCGGAAATTCGCGCAGAAGTTGTTGCGTCAACTCGATTCCGTCCGGGCCGCCGGGCAATCCAACGTCGACGATGACCGCGTCGGGTCGCATCTCGCGAACCATCTCCATTCCTGCTTTCGCGTCGGCCGCTTCTTCGATGACGACGAATTCGTCGCTGGCATTGAGCAGGCGCTCGAGTCCTTGTCGCAGCAGAAGGTGGTCGTCGATGAGAACGATGCGTTTGCGATGATCGTGCAACATGGTTATCGATCTTAGTGGCGGCCAATGAAGATGTCGATCTTGCAAATCGCGTCGTATTTACGCCATTTGTGCCGCCACCGAATCGCTCACGTATCGGCGTCCGTGCCAAACTTCCTCGAGCGCGACCTCGATATTTTCGGCGGCGTCATTCTTGACCATGTAACCGGTCGCGCCGGCTTTGAGCGCACGCGTGGCATGGCCGGCATCGTCGTGCATCGATAAGATGAGGACTCGCATTTGCGGAAATTTCGCCACGATTTGCTTCGTCAGTTCGATTCCATTTTTATCCGGCAGACTGATATCGAGCACAACGATGTCAGGTCGGAGGTCGTGCAGAAGCTTGAAACCCTCGGCCGCGGTCCCGGCTTCGCCGCAAACTGTGAAGCGATTACCCGAATGAATGAGGCGTTCGAGTCCGCGACGGATCAGTGGATGGTCATCGATCAGGACGACGCGGCCTAATGTATGATTTGTGTTGGCAGCTTCAGGCGAGGGCATACGCAGACAAAATTGCGGCTATCTCTTACATCGCAGCAACCGGTGCGAGTAGCGTTAAAAATTTCGCGCGCTAACCCATTGCACCGCGTAGCGCGCAACCTGGCGCGCATTCGCGAGCTTTAGTTTTTCTTTAATGTGCGCGCGGTGCGTCTCCACCGTCTTCGGGCTCAAGTGCAACGCGCGCGCAATCGCTTTGACCTCTTCGCCTTTGCCGATGCGTTCCAGAATCTCGATCTCGCGATCGGTCAATTGACTGGTGGGATCGGCGCCAGGCTCTTGTTTTGTGAGAACCACATTTGCGATCACGTCGCTCGCCATCGCCGGACTCAGATAGGTGCGGCCGTCGATGACTTCGCGCACGGCCACGAGCACGCTGCTGAGCGCTTCTTCTTTCGTCACGTAACCGTTCGCGCCCGCGCGCAACGAACGCACCGCGTAGGTCGGTTCGTCGTGCATCGACAGAATCAACACCGGCATTTTCGGGAATTCGGCGCGCAATGATTTCGTCAATTCGAGTCCGCTTGGACCCTTCAGGCCAAGATCGACAATCACCATCGTCGGATTCATTTGCCGAATAAGACTGAGCGCTTCGGGCGCGCTGCTCGCTTCGCCCACCACCGAAAAACTTTGCTCCGAGTTAAGCAACTGCACGAGCCCGTGGCGGAAGAGCGGATGGTCGTCCACCACGAGAATGCGAATGGTGTCGGGGCCGGTCGCGTGTTTTTCCGGGAACAAGAGCGAACGCGTTGTCGATCTTGCACCATCGGCCGCGCGGGGCCGGCTCGATTTCGATTTCGAACGCGAAGGCATGCGCTGTTTCATACCGTGTTTACGCGCGGCGGCGGAGCGAAATCGTGTCGGCTCCGTTGCGCCGCGCTCGATGACCTCGTCGAGCAACATCTCGTTTAAGAATCGGCGCTGATGCTCGCCCCGGATTGTGATTTTTGAGGCGGCGCGCGATTTTGCCTAATCGCCCGTCGGCACGATATCTTCACGCTCGACCATAAGAATGACGGTGCGTTGCGGCGCGCGCGGCCGATGCTTCACGCCTTTCGGCACGACGAATCCCTGCTTCGGCGCAAGATCGACAATGCGATCTTCGAGGTCGATCAGAAGTCGGCCCTCGACCACGTAAAAGAATTCGTCGAGATCTTTGTGCGAATGCCAGTGGTATTCGCCTTCGACAATTCCGAGCCTAACGACCGAGTCGTTCACTTTGCACAACGTCTGGTTCCACCATTTGTCCGTGCATCCGTCGATCAGCTTTTGCACGTCGATCTTCTCCAGCGGGCCGTGCAGAACGTTCAGGAAAGTTTTGTATGGAAATTCTTCGGCCGCCTTTTTCTTATCCATGATCGAAATTATTCCTCGCCGTCGAAGTAATCGGTTTCTTTCGCCTTCACGATCACTTCATCGCCGCCTTCCTTCAAAACCGCGAATTTGTCGCTGTCCGGATAATGGCAGGTGTCGCCGCGCGGATTATCAGCGATGACGTAGTAAACAAAATCTTCCTCGCCCGCGTTCGTGAGCTGATGCGCTTCGCCGGGACCGAAGAAAAACGCGTCGCCGGCTTCAACAGCTGTCGATCCATCCTTGTCGCGTACACTGCCTTTGCCCGACACTACGAGATAAAGCTCCGATTCACTTGAGTGTGAATGATACGGACAAAGCGACTTGCCTTTCGGAATGCTGACCAGCGCGAGATCGAACGGATGCCGCTTCATCAGATCGAGCGAGTCAGCTTCGCACCCGAGCGCGACCGAAATGTCCTTCGATTTTCTCCCGAACTTTCCCTTCGGCGATTGACGCACGCGCTCTTCAATGTCGCGGAGGTTTACTTTGCGCATTCGATTCACAGCTCCCATTTTTTCGGCAGCTTTTGTTTCAGTTTCTCGATGGCTGCAAAGAGGTCGCCCATTTTTTCGACGCGCTTGAGTGTTTTCTCGCACCGGAATTTTAGCAGATCGGCTTTTTTCTTTTTCAGGCAGGTCTCGACTTCGTCCCATTTGACGGGCGTGGACACCGTCGGCTCTTCTTTGGCGCGGAGCGAATAGACGCAGACGGTCGTTTTGTGTTCGTCGTTCTGACTCCAATCAACCAGCACCTTTCCTTTGCGAAGCGCCTTTAACATTTTCGACACGACAAGATCGACATGTTCTCTTTCGAGATGTTCGGCCAGAGCGCGCGATAACGCTTTCGTTTGATCGAACGTGGCCGGCGTATTCAGCGGCACGTAAACTTGCAGACCTTTTGAGCCGCTCGTTTTGGCGAACGATTTCAATTTCATTTCGCCTAACAAATCGCGCAGCCAGAGTCCGACCTGGCAGCATTGCACGATGTCGGCCGGCGCGCCGGGATCGAGATCGAACACCATCATCGTCGGCCGCGCGACGTCGATCTTGCGAGCGAGCGAAGTGTGCAATTCGAGATCGGCCAGGTTCGCCGCCCACACGAGCGTCGGTAGATCTTGCGCCAGGCAATAATCCATCATCCGATTGTTACCTTCGCTCCAAACTTTCGCCGTTCGCACCCATTTCGGCCGATGCACTGGACAGTTTTTCTCGTAGAAGAATTCTTTATCCACGCCGTTCGGATAGCGCTTCATCGTCAACGGCCGATCACGCAGATGCAGCAAGAGCACCGGCGCGATACGAATGTAATAATCGATGACCTGGCCCTTGGTGAATCCGGCCTTGGGATAGAGAACCTTGTTCAGGTTCGAAACCGCGAGCTTCTTTCCTTCGACAACGAGCTGCGCTTTCTCCGACATCGCGACGTAGCTAACAACTCAGCGAGTCACGGTCGTTTTCGTGGAAGGTTTTGCTTCAACCACACGCACACTCGATTTGCGATCCTTGATGACGAAGGTGTTGTTCTCGCCCAATTTCGACCACGGCCCGCGCGGCACTTCACTGAACTCGACAAATTTCCAATCGGTCACATCGGTTGGCTGCATCCCAAGATAATCGCGCACCGCCGGTGACACATCGAGACCGGCGCCTTTGTTCAGGTTCGGCTTCGGCCGCTCGTTCCCGAAAACGTATTCCCAATGGTCCGTGCGAAACGGTCCGGCGTCTTCCCATTGCGCATATGCGACCTTGTCGCCTTTGCGAATTGCGATCCAACGCCCCTTGCATGTCGAAACGCCAGGGCCTTGATACGCTTCCTTGAACCACGGCACCACGCGCGGCGCCTCCGGCCGATGGCCTTCGCGCGCTTTATCGTTATACGGCAGCGCGCAATAAAACGGATTCTGCCGCGGCGTAAACTTCGCCGGAGTGTAATTACTGCGCCGTGCCGGGCTCGGATCGTCAAAGCCACCGTAACTTCCGGACCAATTTTTGTCCCACGAGCTCGACTTGTTAGGCATGGGATTGTTCGGCGTTGGCTCTTCGCCAATCCAGAAAGTGGTCGTGACGATGTCGTTCTTCCACGCGAACTGATGTTGCTCGCCGGCTTTTGGCGGCGGCGCGGAGAGATGTCGCGGCGCGAATGCGATCGAATCGACGTTGAGCAAAACATCGCCGGAAAGTCGCTCCGATTTTTTTTCGGAGTTCTTGTTCGACTTGGCCTTCGACGTCAACGCCTTCACCGGCCCCGAATGCGCGAAGACGGATGCGACCGACGAAAGTAAAACTGCGATGGTATGAACAACTGTTCCCGGTTTCATGGCGATACTGCCGCGGGCCGCGCTATATATTGGACGCGATGGGTCCGAATTTATTGGTCGCGCGGGCGATTACGGCTTAGGCGCTGAAGAGCGCTTCTCAACCTGCCGACAACTTGCGCCTGGTCAAAGTGTTTTTGCCGAATAACTTTGTGCTGTGAAACGAATTGCCGGCATCGGATTTCTTTTTGCCGCGCTCTTGTTCAGCTCCGTTCGCGCCGAATCCCCGGATGCCGCTGCAAGATCGACATCTTCCTCTCGCGAAATCACGATCGCGTTTTGGAATATTCAATGGTTCCCCGGCGGCCGGCCCGCTGCGTCACGCGGCGAGCAAACACGCCAAATCGATTCCGTTCACAGTGACATCGCGCAACTTAACGCCGACATCATCGGCATGGAAGAAGTGCGCGACTTCGCGAGTGCCGACGCCGCAATTGAAAAGCTTCCGGGATTCAAAGTCGACGTCTGCGCAAATTTTCCTCCGCGCGAAGGACAGCATGAAGCGCAGGAAGTTGCTATCGCCAGCCGCCTGCAACCGCTCAGCGCCTGGGCTGAGCAATGGAAACCAAACGGCGCGATGCAGCCCCCACGCGGTTTCGCTTTCGCCGCGTATGAAATTGCGCCGCGCAAACTTCTTTTCGTTTACGCCGTTCACCTCAAAAGCAATCGTGGCACCGACATCGAGAACGTCGCGCTGCGGCAGGAATCGATGCGCCAATTGCGGAGTCACATCGCGCAAATGCAAACCGCCTACGAAAAGCTCGGCAAGATCGACATCGTCATCGGCGGTGATTTCAACACGTCGCTCGATGACAAACGTTTCGCCGCCGAAACGACCATACGCGAGGTGCTGAGCGGCGGTTTTACCTGGGCCCTGGAAAATTTATCCGCAAGCGCGCGAATGACCGTGCCGGCCGGGAATGGTTTTCCGGACGCGAATTTCGACCACATCTTTTATCGCGGTCTCAAACTGCAGCGCGCGTTTGTTGTAAACACTTCACCGCGTTCTAGCGATCATCGTCCGGTCGTAGCTACTTTCGATGTCGATGGTCGCTGAAAATCTCGAGCGCGTGCGCGCGCAAATTTCCGACGCGGCGAAGCGCAGCGGCCGCGGAATGGACGATGTCGATCTTGTCGCGATCTCGAAAACGCACGATGCCGAACGCGTGCGCGAAGCGATTGAAGCCGGACAAACATTATTCGGCGAAAGCAAAGTGCAGGAGGCGCGCGCGAAAATTCCCGAGCTACCCTCGAATTTGCGCTGGCACTTCGTCGGACATCTTCAAAGAAACAAAATCCGCCACGCCCTCCCGCTCTTCGAATTGTTTCAGAGCATCGACCATGTCGATCTTGCGCGGGATGTGAATCGCATCGCGGAAGAAGA
>JBEEGX010000149.1:0-28370 GCA_041167105.1 Verrucomicrobiota bacterium | reverse complement strand
TCGCTTACCGCAAAGGAATGAAGCGTCGTCGCCGTACCCGCGGAATCCATTTTGAAAACCACGCCGTTATTGGTGGCACCACCGTAAGACGCCGTTCCGTAAAAGCTTCCATCACTTCCCTGTATCACGCCGGCGTAGGGATTCGCCCCATCCAACGGTTGCCCGGCAAAGAAATGGAGCGTCGTCACAGTGCCTGCGGAATCCATCTTGAAAACTGTGCCGTTGCCAGCGCCGCCTTGAAATGTAGTGCCGTAGAAGTTGCCATCGCTCCCCTGGATCAGCGCGGCGTAGGGATTCGCTCCATCGCTGCCCACAAAGAAATGGAGTGTTGTCACGGTGCCCGCGGAATCCATTTTGAAAATCGCGCCGGCGGCGACCTCGCCGCCAAGTGGCGTCGGGCCGCCAAGCAGCGTCGTGCCGTAGAAATTTCCGTCGCGCCCCTCGATCAGTCCGGCAACTGGATTCGCGCCGTCGCTCCCCGTAAAAAAATGGAGCGTCGTAATGGCACCCGAGGAGTCTATCTTAAAAACCGTGCCTTGGTGGGCTATGCCGCCGTAATACGTCGTGCCGTAGAAATCTCCGTCGGTCCCTTGGATCAGCCCGGCAAAGGGATTCGCCCCGTCACTGTCCACAAAGGAATGCAGCGTCGTCACGGTCCCGGCTGAGTCCATCTTAAAAACCGTGCCACTGTCTGTAGCGCCGCCGTAAGATGTCGTGCCGTAGAAGTTGCCGTCGGCACCTTGGATTAGCCCTGCTTGGGGATTCCTTCCATCGCTGCCCACAAAGAAATGGAGTGTTGTCACGGTGCCCGCGGAGTCCATCCTGAAAACCGTGCCGCCATTGGTCGCGCCTCCGTACTGCGTAGTCCCGTAAAAGTTGCCATCGCTGCCTTGAATCAACGCGGCGTAGGGATATCCAGGCGGCAGCAAGAACGTGTGAAGCACTTGATACTGTTGGCCGTGTGCCGAGGCTCCCACGAGCGCCGTAACCGTGATTACAAGTGCAGCAAATAAACCGCGGCATTTCCTGATCCGCCCAAAGGCGAGTAAGAGGCTTGGATTAAAAAGGGCGGATTGGGAGACGTTTCTTGTGGTCATGTTGATTTGTAACTTGAAAGTCGCCAGCCCGGAGCAATCAGGGCTGAATGGCCCCTTTGGCCTGAATCGGGTCTCGATCGCAATTCGGACGGGGCGCCCGCAAAATGACTATCGATTGCGGGCAGACCTATTTAGCTTTTCAACAATTACGGCAACGCGGTACCGGATTTCGACTTCACGAGTGAAATATCGCCGCTGTTGATGTTACCATCCACGGTCACGTCTTCGCGGAAATTCGCGCTCGTTACGGCCGCGCCCGATTGCGACTTGGTCTGCCCGATGTCGGCCGAGTTAAGGACACCGTCCGCATTGGTGTCGCCGGGAAGAACACTCATCGGAATCGTCACATCGACCATGCTAGCGCCATCGTTCACACCAGCCAAGGTAACTGCAATCGTCTGCGCGTTGATGATGCCGGTAAGATTTACCGTGACGGCCGGCGTGCCGGTGCCACTCGTGCTGGCAATGTTTCCTGTGCCGGAGCTCACAGAGGCACTATTGAACGTGATCGCATTCGGGAAAGTGACGACTACTTGGTAATCGCCTGAGGCACCGCCGCTCCGACATTCGATGCCCGGATTCCCACTTAATGGAAGATCGACATCGAAGTCGCCGGCGGATCCGTGCGTCTTTCGGGAGACCGCTTGGACGAACCTGGTCTGGTCGATGGGCAGTCGTGCGTCAGCTCCGTAAAGCATGACGTCGTCCGAGTTCTCGGCTGCCCCGACGCCATCGCCGGTCATGTGAAATACGTAGCGGCCCGGCCCGCGGGCCGCGTCTCCGCGGAAACGAGGCCAGCTGCATCCGAGGAGGCCGGAGTAGAGGCACTCCTCCTCGCCTTTTGGCGTTGTTGTCGTTAGGCGATTGATCGAGACTCCGGTGTTCGGGATCGTCGTTGGGGAAGAAATGGGGAGCCAGTTACCGATCAATGTGTCGGTTACGTCCATGGTGAGGTCGCCCAAGAGCGTAACTCGGCCACCCGTTCCCAAAACGTCCACCCCGATGTTTGCCGCGGCCAGGAACTCGTCGGACATATAGACGAACGCCGACGTACCCGTCTCGATGCCGAGGAGCCGCACGTCGGCCGGGTTGTCTCCTCCGTCGTAACTCCAGCTCACTTGCTTGCCCGCACCAAAGATAAGAACCTTGAAGGTGGAAGGCGTCCCGTGAGGATCGTAGGTCGCGGTGTACCCGAATCCCCCTTCGGGCTCGGCCTGGATGGTGACGCCCTCGTGGATAGGGTTACCGGGGACGACGTTGACGTCGGCCAGTGCGCCGGTCTGAGCGCGGTGAACAGAAAAGTCGAACCCGCCGAGGAACTCTTCCTGCGCATCATAGAAAAACGACCCCAGCACGTTCGGCGACTCGGGGCTTGTGGCCCACAGCTTGACCCGCACAATCGAGCCATCGGTGTGGATCATGAACGACGCCCAGCCCGGCCCGGCCACGACGGTTTTTCCGAAGGGAAGTGGCTCGCCCGGCGCCAATGCTCGTGCGGACGTTGTTGCGAAACTGAGCAGCGCAAGAAAAGCTCCGACCAAGCAAAGGGTAAACGAGAGTAAGACGCGTGGATTAGTTTTCATCTGAAATTCAATTGCATTTGCGATCTCTTTTTAATCGGAGATCGCCCGAGAGATGACCGTGTCTCTGCAAAGATCGACAATCACTGCGACAGCGCCGTGCCGGATTTGGATTTTGCGAGCGCGATGTCGGTGCTATTGATGTTGCCATCGGCCGTGAGGTCTTCGCGGAAGTTCGCGTTGGTCAAGGTCGATCCTGATTGGGATTTGGTTTGAGCGATGTCGGTTGAATTTTCAAAGCCATCACCGGTCGTATCGCCCAGCAATACCGCCATCGTGCCTTGCAAGGTGTTGGTGTGATTGCCGAGGACATCGTCGACATTCGACAGTGTAAGCGTGAGCGTTTGCGCGTTGGCAACGCCGGTAAGATCGACAATGTACTCGTGCGGATCTTCACCGATACCGCGACTCTTGATCGAGCCGGTGCCGGTCGCAATGGTAACGTTGGTCACGCTCGTTAGGGGATTTGCAAATACGAAAACCATTTCGTAATCGCCATTCTCGCCGCCGGTGCGGCACTCGACAGTCGGATTACCGCTCATGGCAAGATCGACATCGAACGGGCCAGCCTGGCCGTGGGTTTTCCGCGATTTGACGCCAAGCAATTCCACGGATGGAGTGGCAAACGTCCAAGTGTCGCCTTGGATGCCGTGGACGCCCCCTCCTCCGTAAAGGACGAGCGAATGTCTCGCGGCGTCATAGGCAAGCGATTCGTTCCCGCGTGGTCCGGGAACGGTCGGACTCAAAACCTGAGTCCAGTCCGTGCCATCCCATAGCCAGAGCTGGTTGTTGTAAAAACCCCTGGTGCCTATCAAGTCGTACCCTTGTGCTCCGGCCGAGCCGCCGTTGAAAAGCACTACTCCGCCGAGATCGGGATCGAAAATCATGCTGTGTCCGGTGACCGCGGGAGGGATGTGCGCGGGCTGCCGCTGCGTCCATGTCGTTCCGTTCCATGTCCATGTCTCCGCGGTCTCAATGCCGCGACCGGTGCAAGCCGCAGGACAATTACCGGCGTCCTTTGAACCGCCGAAGAGCACGACCTCGTGATGGACCGGATCGTATGTCATCGCGCCGTTAGCGCGCGCCGGCGGCGAGGTCGCGGGCATGAGTTGCGTCCAATTACTGCCGTTCCAGCTCCACGTGTCGCCGAATATCGTGTCCACTCCGTTGTACCCGCCGTAGAGCAGCAGATGAGTGCCATCGAAGGCGACTTGCGATCCAGTGCGCGCGGGCGGCGAGGTCGCCGTCTGCTCGCGCCGCCAGTTAGCTCCATCCCAGCTCCACGTGTCGTTAAGTAATCCTCCGGAGCCGAAGCCTCCGAACATCACGACGCGGCCAACTTCGGGATCATCAACGAGCGTCGCATAGCCTCGTGCCGGAGGCACGACGGCAGGCTGGCGCCTTGTCCAGGTGACGCCATTCCAGATCCAAGTGTCGTTGGCCATGCCGGCCGTCCCCCCTCCGACGCCACCGAATAGGACGGTGTTGGCTGCGCGTGGATCATAAGCCATCAACGCCGAAATCCGTGGTGATGGCTGACTCGCCTCACCCAGCGACGTCCAATCCGTGCCGTCCCAAGACCAAGTGTCGCCAAAGGCCGTCGCCGCGTCATTTCCGCCGAAAAGGAAAGCGCGGTGTCGGCTGGTATCATAAGCGAGCACGGCATCGCCTCGAGCCGCGGGGGAATGCGCGGGCTGTTGTTGCGTCCACGACGCTCCATCCCACGTCCAAGTGTCACCCATTGCCTTTCCCGCTTGATCTAGCCCGCCATACAGGAGCACGGTCGCGTGATCCGCGTCGTAAGTGGCCGCAGCGTAAGTGCGCACCGACGGTCGCGTCGCCGGATTCTGCTGCGTCCAGGTGATGCCGTCCCAAGTCCAGGTGTCGTTCAATCCGGCACCGCCGAAGAGCACCAGCTTATGACGACTCGCATCATAGACTAAAGTCGCACCATAACGCGCGCCCGGTGAAGTCGCGGGCGTGAGCTGCGTCCAGGTGGAACCATTCCACGCCCAGGTGTCATTCTTTGCACTGGGCTGGGCACCGCCTCCAGCGTACCCGCCAAAGAGAATCGTTAGGCCGGAATCAGGATGGTAAGCCATCGCCGGAGCCTCGCGCGCGCTGGGAATACTGTTTGGCAGCGCTGACGTTGCCGCTTGCGCCCAATCGACGCCATTCCATACCCAGGTGTCATTGCTGTCGGCGAACTGGGTGGCGCTGGAAGTGTATCCGCCGAAGAGGACGATCTGCTGCCGCGCCGCGTCGTAAGCGATTCCGGCATTCTGCCGGCCGAGAGGAAAATGTTGCGGCCCCGCCTGTCGCCAATTCCCCGATTGCAATAACCAAGTCTCGTTGTTCAAACCGGCAAGGCCGCCTCCGCCGACGACGCCACCGAAAAGCACCATTTGTTGGCGCGCGACGTCGTATGCCATCGCGGTATCAGCTCGCGCGCTCGGCGTCAGGCCGGGTGGACTGATCCAATTGTTAGACAGTGTGGTCGGCGGACCACCCGCGCCCGTGCTGTAAGACAGCGTGGCAAAATCTGCTCCCTGGCTTTGACCGCCGCCAGTGACGAAAACGTGCGCGTCATCGGGACTAATCGCCACACTGCTATTTCCTTCGTCACCTGCCGGACCAGAGTAATGCGTCGCCCAAACTTCTCCGCCATTCCCAACATCGTAAGCGACCGTCAGTGCCGGAGCGTGTCCAGCTTGACCGCCTACACCGCCGGCTCCAATGCCGATGACGTTTCCGTTTTCCAACCCGGCTGCGTAAAGACGACGACCGTCATGACTGAACACGAGCTTCGACGCCGCGGCGCCATCGGCCTCGCTGTGTCGCCCTTCCCAAACCTGCGTGCCGCTGGCCGCATCATAAAGAATAGTCGCGGCGCTGCGATCAATCACCGTGATCGCTCCGGGATTAACACTGAAGCCGGTCACCGCTACGCGATCTCCAGCCGGATTCACTGCCAGGGCGAGCGCAATGTCGAGGTCTCCTTTGTCGTATCGTTGGACCCAACGTTGCGCGCCGGTTACCGCATCGTAACTCACGGTTGCGTAATCGTTGCTCGTGCCGCTGCCAATGCTGTCACCGGTGACGAACACCGACGTCCCATCCGGGGTCACGCCGACGGCATAACCCAAATCGCGGTCATGTCCCGGGCCGTCGTAACGGGCGACCCATAATTGGGCTCCGCTTTGCCCGTCGTAAGCGACCGTTGCAAAATCGACATCGGCATTGCCAGCCGACGCGCCGTTGCTGCGGCCGGTGACGAACACTTGCTCGCGTTTGTTGCCGCCCGGTTGCGGCACGTTGCCGATCGTTATTGAATACGGAATATCCCAAAACCCCGCCGGACCTTCGTAGCGTGTGACCCAAAGCTCGTTTCCATTTGCAACGTCGTAGGCGATGGTGACGAAGTCGTAATTGTCGACGTTAGGCGCGGGAGGAGCAGCGAGTCCGAGGGACGAGTAACCCGTCACATAAAGACGTTGGCCGTCACTGCTCAACACCAGCGCATTAGCCTGGCTCTCGTTAACACTGGAGTAGCGACTGGCCCACAGCTGTGCGCCATCCGCAGTCGCGTAAGCAATGGTTACGTACTCGTTCTTGCCGTTGGCATCGGGACTGTGACCCGTAACAAATATTCGCGCGCCATCCTTGCTTATCGCGATTGCGCTTCCCAATGCAGACATTCCCGCAGGTGAATCATTGCCGTGACCGGGCCCATCGTAACGCGCTGTCCAAAGTTGCTGACCAGTCTTGGCCGCATAAGCCGCTGTCAGAAAATCCTGAGCGCCGGCCGCGCTCGTGCTCGCGCCGGTCACATAAACGCGGTCGCCGCTGGGGCTGGTGACAATGTCGAACGCGTGATCGTAAAGAGCGGCTCCGTCATAACGCGTCGCCCAATCGGGGCAAAGCGAATCGGGCGCACAATTCGGATTCGGAGTTGCCGCCGGTGTCGCAGTTGCGATTGATCGGCGAACTGATTTATGCCGTGCGGCCGGCGACGACATCGCCGTCAAAACGACTGCCACTGCCACAATGGTAGCGAACATTTTCATTGCGTTGTTCTGTTGTATTCGGAACTCGGGGGCCAACTGCGCGTCGAATCGCAGCTAAGATCGATAACTACATTTACGGCCCCAAACGGTAAAAGCGCTGGGAGTAATTCGCGGCGGCGCTGTCTTCGAATTCGAACGCGCCGATGGAATCGGCAACGACAGCATTGTTCAGCGACTCGAACGCACTCGTTAGGCTGAAAGTTGCCTCAACCGTATTCACGACACTCGGTGCGCCTAGGCATTGCAACATAACGTGGCCGTTCGCTTGCCGCGTAATCGAAACGATCTTCAACTGCACTGGATTGATGCTGACGATTTGCGACTGGCTTGGAATGGCGTTCGTAAAAATTGTCAGGCGGTATTGTCCGGCCGGGAGATTGTTGATCGCGACGGACGTGAATGCGCTGTCGGACCAGTTCGTATTCGGATTCGACCGGATGAAGAACGATTGTTCGTTGTCGATCTTGCGCAGTTCGAGCAGCGGATAATTCGTGGCCGAACTTTGAAACGAGCCAAACGAACCTTCCGAGTCGCCGCGGAAACGAGAACCAGTCAAAGTCAGCGGTCCACCTGCACCTAACGAACTCGGCGATGTCGAAATGAGTGGGCGTCGCGCTTCGGTAAAACCAAGGCCTTCATCGAAAATCTCGGCGGTATTGGTGGCGGTGCTTCCAGTCGTGCCGGCCGCAAGTAACACTTGCCCGTTGGGCAAAAGGGTAGCGGTGTGACCGAAGCGGATCGAGTTCATCAACGGCAGCAAAGCGAACGTTTGCGTCACCGGATCGAACAATTCCGCCGTGCGCGTGAATGCCGCGCCGGCGTAATCGGCCGAGCTGCCGTTGGCGAGAAGGACCTTGCCGGTCGAAAGCAACGTCGCCGTTTGCCAGTAGCGATAGGAGTTCATCGTCTGCGCGACCGGCGTGAAACTATTTGTCGCCGGGTCGAACAGCTCAGCTGTATTCGCGATAACTGAACCGGACAAAATCGGTGGCGCGCTGCCACCGCCGCCGGCGAGAAAGATTTTCCCGTTCGGGAGCAGCGTGGCCGAATGGTAGTAACGTTTCGTCGTTAGCGTGTTCGGCAACAGCGCAAAGGTCGCAGTCGTTGGATCGAAGAGTTCGGCCGTGTTCAATCCGCCGGCGAGCGGATTGAATCCTCCGGCAAGCAAAACCTTGCCGTTAGGCAACAGCGTCGCGGTGTGGAAATCACGTGCCACATTCATCGGCGCGACAGCAGCAAAAGTGTTTGTTACCGGATCGAACAGCTCGGCCGCATTCGTGACTTGATAATCGTTCGTCGCCAGCCCGCCGCTGATCAGCACCTTGCCGTTTTGCAAAAGTGTCGCGGTGTGACTCCAGCGCCGCGAAGTCATCGGCGGTAAAGGCGTGAATGTTTGCGACGTCGGGTCGAACAAATCCGCGGCATCAGTCGCGCCGGTGCCGTCGGCGCTGGTGTCGCCGCCAGCGAGTAAAACTTTTCCGTTCGGCAGCAAGGTGGCCGTGTGGCGATACCGCGAACTGTTCATCGCGTTTGGCAGCGATGAAAACGTAGCGGTCGCCGGATCGAAAAGTTCGGCCGAATTCAAAGGCGGCCCGCTCAATTGCCCGCCAGCGATGAGAACTTTTCCGTTCGGCAGGAGCGTGGCCGTTGGGAAAAACCGCGCGCTGTTGAGTGACGATGTCGATGTAAAACTTCCCGCCGCGCTGTCGAAGACTTCAGCGCTGTTGGTATTTTGCGGAAGACCGACGGTGTTTCCGCCAGCGAGCAAAACTTGCCCGTTAGGCAGCAGCGTGGCGGTGTGGACATCGCGCGCCATCGCCATGCGGTTAGGCAAGATCGACATGAACGTATTCGTAGCCGGGTCGAAAATGTCCGCAGTGTCAGTGGGCAACACGCCGTCGGAACCGCCGGCGACCAAAACTTTCCCGCTTGGAAGTAACGTCGCGCTGTGAAATTGCCGCGGCACGCTCATCGGCGCGACTGGCGTGAACGTGTTCGTAGCCGGATCAAACAACTCGGCGGTGTCGGTGGTGACGCTAAGATTTCCGGTGTAGCCGCCGGCGACCAGCACCTTTCCGTTAGGCAACAGCGTCGCGGTATGACGATCGCGCACCGACAACATCGCGGGCAAACCCGTGAACGTCCCCGCGGCGGGATCGCACAGCTCGGCGGAAGCGAGATAAGTTGTGCCGTTGAATCCGCCGGTTAGTAAAATTTTTCCGTTAGGCAGCAACGTCGCGGTCTGTTCGCTCCGCGCGCCGATCATGTTGTTGTTCGAAAGCGGCGTGAATGTCGATGTTGCCGGATCGAAAATCTCCGCGGTGTTGTTGTAGCTCGCGCCGTTGAATCCGCCGATAAGCAAAACTTTTCCGTTAGGCAACAACGTGGCGGTGTGATTGTCGCGCGCAGCGATCATGTGGTTCGGCAACGCCGTGAATGTGTTCGTCGCCGGATCGAACAACTCCGCGGTCTTCGCAACCGAGGTTCCGGTGGTGCCGCCGGCGATCAACACTTTCCCGCTCGGCAACATCGTCGCGGTGTGTTGATTTCGGGAGACGCTCATCTTGTTAGGCAATGCCGTGAATGTGCCGATGGCCGGATCGAACAACTCGGCCGTGTCGGTCGGGCCCGTAGTCGCGATGCCGCCGGCGATAAGCACCTTGGCGTTACCTAACAACGTCGCCGTGTGAAAAAATCGCGTGATCGTCATCCCGCCGACGGGAGCAAATGGCGAGCTGCTTGGCGCGGCCGTTCTTGCCGAAAGCGCGGCGCGTTTTCGCGGCGCAGCCGGCAGCAAAGTGACGGCGACCGCGACGATACAAAACGAGAGCGCAATTATCCGATTCATGACCTGCTCTTTTGAATCGGACTTCGCCGGTCGATTGCGTGTCGATCTAAGATCGACAACGGCAAGATCGATAATTACTCGCGCTGGCGATTTGCTTCGTCGATCGCGAGATATTCGTCGCGCGGCGGACTGAAGGTGTCGAGCACACGCGTCGCTTCGAGAGTTTCGACGCCGTGCGGAATGTTGCTCGCGAGATAAAACGAATCGCCGCTCTTCATCTCATGCGCGGTGCCGTCGACGATCAATTTCATCCGGCCGCTCAGAATGTGGACGATCTGTTCCTGCGGATGTTGATGCGCGGGCATTTTGCTGCCGGCTTCGAGCGTCGCGAGCATCTGATACATGCTCTTTCCGCTGCTCACAGTCTGGCGTTTGATGCCCGGGCAAATCTCGATCCACGGATTTTCGTTTTTCATGGCGGCACCTCGATGGTGAAATGATGAGACGAAATTTTCATGCGTTTGGCGAGATAGAACCGATGCGCGTCGAAACGCTGGACGCCGGAATCGAGCTGCAATTCCGCGCAACCGTGCGTGCGCGCTTCATTCATGAGCCAATCGAAAAGTTGCGCGCCGAAACCATGGGAGCGATCGGCCGCGCGCGTGACGAGATCGTCCACGTAGATAAATTTGCCGCCGAAGAGCGATTCGAGATAACGATAACCCGCGGCGGCACGGACTTCGCCGACTGATTCGACATACGCGAGCAAATAGCCTTGCTCCTGCTGGCGCTGCACACGTTCGACGAATTCTTTCTCGTCGGCGATGTGCGTGCGCAATTCGCGCATGATCGGGAAACATTTGCGAATGTCGTCAGCCGTTTGTGCGATGGAGATGTCGATCTTGTTCATGTCGATCTTGTCTCGCGTTTGCCGTCGTACCACAGATCGAGCCGATCACGCGTGCGCAATCCCCCGACGATGATGCGAAGCGAGCGCGACCAGATGTGCCAGGCCGAATGCATGCGCAATTTGCGGCCGGAAGTCACGACAGGCGCGCGCAAAATTATGAACGGTCCGAGTTTTTTCAGCGCAATGCTGAGCCAAACTTCTTCGCCGGCGAAATAGCGCTCGTCGAAGCGACCGACTTTTTCGAAATTGTCGCGCGTGGTGAAAAGGAACGAGCCGGCGGCGAGTTTGCTCGCGAAGTAAACCGCGCAAAAGATCTTCAGGAAAACCCGGCCCCAAAGCGGAATGTCGCGGTCGGTCTGGATAAACGCGCCGCCACCGGAATAGCCATCCGTTAGGGCTTCAACTGCAAGATCGACATGTTGCGAGTTGATGCGCGTGTCGGCGTCTACGAAAAAGAGAATGTCGCCACGCGCGGCGCGTGCGCCGGCGTTGCGCGCAGCGGCGATCTGTCTCCGGTTGATTGGAACGACGGTGGCGCCAGCTTCCTTCGCGACTTCAACCGTGCGATCGCTCGACGCGTCATCGACGACGACGATTTCATATTGTCGATCTTGCGCGGCATCGCGAATGGCTTTCAGCGTCGCTGGCAGCTCGAACTCTTCGTTGTAAGCGGGAACGATGAAGGAGAGCATGTGCGGCGCAGAAAATACCAGGGAGGGGACTCGAACCCCTAAGGATTGCTCCACCAGATCCTAAGTCTGGCGCGTCTGCCAATTTCGCCACCCTGGTGTGTTGCTTGTCGATCTTAGATTTTTCATTCGTGATTGCAACCGCCCCCGCTTCGGCCTAACGAGGACGCCGAGCAAAAGATCGACAATTAACTTTGCGGCGCTTGCGGCGTGGTCGCTGGGGGCGATCCGCCGCTCGCCATTGGAGTTGATCCGCTCGTCGTCACCGCGCTCGCTTTTGCCGCCGCCGTAGCAGCCGCTGCTTTCTTTTTCGCCTCTGCCGCCGCCGCTGCTTCCGCCAAGCGTTCATCTACTTCTGCCGCTTCGATCGGATGAATGCGATGGTAGTATTCGTTAGACTTCGAGAGTTGCGGTTTGCGGAAAAGCAGATTGTCGAACCGCTCGCGCTTACTTAGTTCGAAATCTTTGTCCATCTTGATCGCCTCGAACGGACAAACCTCGACGCAAATCTGGCAGCTCATGCAAACCGAGATATCGATGTCGAACACCGCCGGATAAAACTGCGGCTTGCCGATGTAATCGGGCTTCTTGTCCTCGCTCTTAACGATGTAGATGCACTGCGGCGGACATTCCTTCTCACAAATCTTGCACGCGACGCAGCGGAGACCGGCTTCGGGATCGTCGCCGTCATAGGGAAGAAATGGGAAGTTGCGATAATTTTCCGCCAACGGAATCCGTTCTTCCGGATATTGCACCGTCGTTAGGCGATCTTCTTCGAAATAGCTGCCGACGAAATTCCGCAGCGTCACCGCCATGCCTTTCGCGATTCCAGCGCCGATCATCGGTCCACTTCTCCCATGACGATGTCGATCGATCCGAGAATCACCATCACGTCGGCCACCGTGTGTCCCAGACACATGTCTTCGAGCACGGTGAGGTTGATAAAACTCGGCGGACGCACTCGGTAACGATACGGATTCGCGCTGCCGTCGCTGATCAAATAAAAGCCGAGCTCGCCTTTTGGTCCTTCGATTCGTCCATACGCTTCGCCGACCGGCGGTTTGAACGCGCGAAGTTTCACTTTCGGATTCATTACCGGCCCCGGTTGAATTTGCGTGAAGGCTTGTTGCAAGATCGACAAGCTCTCCCGCATCTCGAGCGCGCGCATCATCAACCGATCGTAGGTGTCGCCGTGATCGCCTAACGGAACGCGAAATTTGAAGCGTGGATAAAATCCGTAGTTGTCGATCTTGCGAATGTCGTAATTCACGCCGCACGCGCGCAACATCGGCCCGGTGATTCCGGCATTGATCGCAAGCTCGGGCGAAAGTTTCCCGACATGCTGGGTGCGCGCGATCACGATCTCGTTTTGCAAAATCAACTGCTCGAACTCGTCGAGGAACTTCGGGAAAAGATCGACAATCTTCTTTGCGCCGGCCAACCAGTCGTCATTCGCATCAACACGGCACCCGCCGAAGCGCATGTAGTCGCACATCATGCGCGAACCGGCTAACGACTCGAACAAATCCAAAATCTTCTCGCGCTCGCGAAACGCATACATCAGCGGCGTCCCCCACGCGCCCATATCGCTCAGCAAAAATCCGAGCAGCGAAACGTGATTCTGCAATCGCGTCAGCTCAGCCAGAATAATTCTCAAATACTCCGCGCGTTCCGGCACTTCGATACCCGCGAGCTTCTCCACGCTGAGTGCATAAGCCCAGTTGTTCGTCATCGAACAAAAATAATCGAGCCGGTCCGTGTACGGCATCGAGCCGAGATAACTCGTGCTTTCGCCGATCTGCTCGTGATTGCGATGCAAATATCCGAAGACCGGCTTGAGCTTACGCACGATCTCACCATCGAGCGCGACGTTCATGCGAAAGACGCCGTGTGTGGACGGATGTTGCGGGCCTAACGATACCTCGAGCAGTTCGCCTTCGAGTCGCGAGCTCATCCGCGGTGGGGCCTGCTCTAATTCCTGAAATCCAGCGCTCATTGCTGATTTGTTAGTGCTTCAGCGCCATCAGCGGCGGGCCGCGGCGAGTAATGCTCTTTCGCGCGTGCAAGCACATCGTCGTGCGGCGTCGGTTCCCATTCGAAATCGTCCGGCGGCGTGTAGTCTTTGCGCATCGGAAAATCTTCAAACTCGTCCCACATTAAAATGCGGCGAAGATCGGGATGACCTTCGAATTCGATTCCGTAGAGATCAAAGATCTCGCGCTCTTGTAATTCCGCGCTGCGCCAGACCGGAGTAAGCGATGGCAACTCTGGCTCAATGCGATCCGTCTGCGTGCGGATGATGACGGGCCCGTGCCTGTGCGCGATCGAAAACAGGTGATAAACCGCTTCGAGATAGCCTTCAGTGTTCTCCTCGCTCGTTTGATCGACATTCTCCACGCCATCGACGAGCTGTTTTACCTTCACGGTTTTTTTCACCAAGCGGTCGAGCCAATCGACGCCGGTCGCATTTGAGCAAAAATCCAAACGCAGCGCCGGATCGTCGCGCAAAAACTTCGCCACCTCGCGCGCATGTTGATTGTCGATCTTGAATGAATGTTGCGCCGACGGACTGCCGTTCGTGACGATGTCGATCTTCGCACCGGGCACGGCCGCTTCGATGCGCGTTTTGATTTGCTCGAGCGCTTCCATCAACTGCGCTCGATCGCCGGCGGATGAAACAAGCTCGGATTCGCCGGCGGTTCGAGATCATGTTTTCCAAATGCCGGCACCGGATACTCGCTCGGATGTTCCGGGTCCAGATGTTCGGACTTGTTAGGCCCGCTCAATTTTTGATTGTCGATCTTGCGCTGCAATTCCATGAACGCTTGCAAGAGCGCTTCCGGCCGCGGCGGACAACCGGGAATGTAAACATCGACCGGAATGTAACGGTCGATTCCTTTGAGCACGTTGTAACCTTGCTTGAACGGTCCGCCGGAAATCGCGCACGCGCCCATCGCGATGACGTACTTCGGATCGGGCATCTGGTTGTAGAGCCGGACAATTTGCGGTGCCATTTTCTTCGTCACGGTGCCGGCGACGATCATGAGATCCGCCTGTCGCGGCGAGGGTCGAAACACTTCGCCGCCGAATCGCGCGATGTCGTAACGCGACGCCGCAGTCGCGATCATCTCGATCGCGCAACAGGCGAGCCCGAATTGCAAAGGCCAGATCGAATTCTTGCGGCCCCAATTATAAAGCTCCTGCATCGACGTGACCCAAATGCCTTGTCGCTGCAATTCGCTGCGCAATCCCTCGTCGATCTGTTCGTCCATCACTTCGCCCAACTTAAGCAACCTTTGCCCCAAGCCCAAACCAGTCCTTCGATCAACAACAACAGGAACACTAAGATCGACAAGAACGCACCGACCGGCAGTCCGGTGAATGCGACGGCAAACGGCACCAGGAACACCGCCTCAACATCGAAGATCAAAAAAATGATGGCGTAGAGATAATACTGCGAGTGAAACTGAATCTGCGCCTCGCCTAACGATTCCACGCCGCACTCATAAGTCGCGTTCTTCGCCGCGCCCGGTTTCGGCGGTTGGAAAAATCTCCGCCACATCCACGCCAGCACCAGTGGCATCACCGGAAACATCAGCGCCACGCCGACGAATATGACTATGAAAAAATACGGATGCGCGGCCACGGAAACACGGATTTACACAGATGCAGTAGCAAACATCTACATCATTCCGATCCGTGTTTCATCCGTGTTAATCCGTGGCCAATGGATCTGCCTTGATTAAATCAGTCCGCATCGCTTTCTTCAGGCACCATGACCGGCGAAGCAGTCGATCAAGTTTTCATTCATTTGAAATTGTGGCTGCTGTCGCTTCTGCCGCCGGCAAATGATTGGCTCGTCGGACTGGCTTCCGCCCTCATCAACATCTCCGGCGTGCTCATCGTCTTCCTCACCCTCTTCGCCGCCATGTCCGTGCTCGAGCGAAAAATCCTTGGCCGCATGCAAAATCGCTACGGGCCAAATCGCGTCGGACCATTCGGTCTGCTCCAGCCTGTCGCTGACGGGATCAAGATGTTAATCAAGGAAGACATCGTGCCGGCGCGCGCGGACAAGGTCGTCCATTTCTGCGCGCCTATTATAATAGCAGCCGTCGCCATCCTCTCGCTCGGCATCATTCCTTATGGGCGAAACATGACGCCGCTCTCGATCGACGGCGGCATTTTGTTTTTCTTCGCCGTTGGATCGACAACGGAGCTGGCCGTCTTCATGGCCGGTTGGGGCAGCAACAACAAATTCTCCATGCTCGGCGCTATGCGCGCGATCGCGCAGATGGTCAGCTACGAACTCCCGCTTATCATCACCACGCTGCCCGCGGTCATGGTTGTTGGTTCGCTGTCGCCCGATCAAATTGTGTCCGCGCAATCCAATTACTGGTTCGTTATTACGCCGTGGGGCTTTGCCGCGTTCATGTTGTTTTTCATCAGCGGTCTCGTCGAATCGAACCGCACACCGTTCGACGTTCCCGAAGGCGAATCGGAAATCGTTGCCGGACACATGACCGAATATTCCGGATTCAAATACGCCACGTTTTTCCTCGCGGAATATTTCGGCATGTTCGCGATCAGCGGACTCGCGGTCACGTTGTTCCTCGGCGGCTGGCACGCGCCGATGTCGATCTTACAATTCATTCCGAGCTACATTTGGTTCTTCGCGAAGTTGTCGATCTTGCTTTTCGTTTTCATTTGGATTCGCGGCACGCTTCCGCGCACGCGTGTCGATCAAGTCATGAACTTCGCCTGGAAATTTATGCTGCCGATGTCGTTCGCCTGCGTCATCGCCGCCGCCGTTTGGCATTACGCCGGCCGCGGATTGATCGCGTGGCTCTGGTCGTTAGCCGTAATCGCCGCCGTTTACTTCACCTTGTCGATCCTGCTCGACACGAAAAAGAAATTCGCGCCGCGCGTCTACCGTTTCGCCGAATGAACGATATCGCCTTCTGCATCATCGCCGCGCTCACGCTCGGCAGCGCGCTCGCCGCCGCGACAAATCCAAAACTCATGCACGCCGCGCTCAGTTTCGCCGTCGCGTTCGTCGGCGTCTCGGCGTTGTTTTTCTGGTTAGGCGCGGAATTCGTCGGCCTCGTGCAAATCTTCGTCTACATCGGCGCCGTCGCCGTCCTCATCGTCTTCACCATTTTGCTCACGCGTCGCGAAGGCGAACAACACCGCGGCTTCAATTGGAGCGGCATCATCGTCGCGCTCGGCGTCTTCGCCGGATTGACGTGGGCGATCGTGAAAACACCGTCGATGTCGATCTTGCCGCCGGAAATTTCGCCACTCACGGTCAAGCGCATCGGCGAAGTGTTGATGACGGATTACGTCTGGCCGCTCATGGGCGTCGGCGTGTTGCTCACCGTGGCGTTGTTAGGCGCGCTCATTCTCGCGATGGAGGAAAAGCAATGAGGAAGACGCAGAAAACGCCCAACGCCCAACGTTCAACGTTCAACGCTGAATTCAGAGCCTTTGCGTTCGACGTTGAGCGTTGGACGTTGAACGTTGAACGTTTTCTGCCGGCACCGTGATGAACGCGACATTGCAGTTCGTCCTCATCATTTCGACGGCGCTCTTCTGCATCGGCCTGCTCGCAGCGCTCAGCCGTCGTCACGCGATTTTTATTTTGATCGGCATCGAGATGATGCTCGCCGCCGCGAATATTAACTTCATCGCCTTCTGGCGTTACAGCGCGCAACCGCAACCGACCGGCGTCATCGTCGCCATTTTCGCAATCGCCATCGCGGCCGCAGAAGCTGCCGTCGGTCTCGCGCTCGTCATCGCGGTTTATCGACACTACCGCACGACCAGCGTTGATCGTCTCGATCAACTCAAAGGATGAACGCGGCCAACGTCTGGCTCATTCCATTCGTTCCGCTGGTCGCTTCATTGTCGATCTTATCGTTCGGCAAAAAGGAGCGCGCGTTTTCCATCGTGCTCGCGATCGGCGGACAAGTTGCCGCGCTCACCATGTCGATCTTCGCATTCGTGCCGACGCTGCGCACGAATGGCTTCCGAGAAGTTCACAACTTCACCTGGTTCACCTTCGGCGCCCAGCCGCTGCGACTCGGATGGATGATCGATCCACTTGCGGCTGCGATGCTGCTCATGATCACGTTCGTCGGCCTGTGCATTTTCGTTTTCAGCATCGGCTACATGGCCGAGGACAAAAATTTTACGCGCTTCTTCGCGTATCTCTCGTTCTTCAGCGCGGCCATGCTCGGCGTCGTCATCGCGAACAGTCTGCTGCTGCTTTTCATCTGCTGGGAACTCGTCGGTCTCGCCTCGTATTTACTAATAGGCTTCTGGATCGAACGGCCGAGCGCAGCAGCCGCGGCGAAGAAGGCGTTCATCACCACGCGCATCGGCGACATGGGATTTTTTCTTGGGATCCTGTGGCTCTATCACAGCAGCGGCACGCTATTGTTTTATAACAAAGGCGGCGGCTGTTTAGAAACTGCTACCCTGCTCGGCGCGAGCGCGACTGCAGTTGCGTTGCTCATTTTTTGCGGCGCCGTCGGGAAGTCCGGACAGTTTCCGCTACATGTCTGGCTGCCCGACGCGATGGAAGGTCCAACGCCCGTCAGCGCATTGATCCATGCGGCCACGATGGTCGCGGCCGGCGTGTTTCTGGTCGCGCGCGTTTATCCGATCTTTTCTGCGGGCGCGATTAACGGGGTCACGCCTTCACTTACGGTCGTGGTGTGGATCGGTGTGATCACCGGCCTGATGGCGGCGCTCATTGCCGTCGCACAGTTCGACATCAAACGCATTCTTGCTTACTCCACCGTTTCGCAACTCGGTCTCATGATGGTGTCGTTAGGCGTGGGCGGCGTTACCGCGGGGATGTTACATCTGCTCGCGCACGGATTTTTCAAAGCGCTCCTCTTCCTCGGCGCCGGTTCCGTCATTCACGGCGTTCATCACGAACAGGACATTCGCAAAATGGGCGGACTCCGCCGCGCCATGCCGATCACATTCGCGACTTACGCCATCGGCATGATGGCATTGAGCGGCGTGCCATTATTTTTCTGTGGCGCATGGACGAAAGAAGAAATTCTGCACGCGACATCGCGATGGCCGAGCTCACACGTGCCGTCTTACCTGGTCATGCTCGGCGTTGTTCTGACCGCGCTCTACATGACGCGACAGATGCTCTACGTCTTCTTCGGCAACCGCGGCGCCAAAGCGCACGAAAGCCCGCGCGTCATGACGATGCCGCTGATGGTGCTCGCGGTCTGCACCGTGCTGTTGAGTGTGGCGCTCACGCCGGCTTGGCCGTGGTTCGAGCACTACTTGTTAGGCGAAACGGCACATGTCGATCTTACAAAATTATTCCAGCCGATGATTCTCGCCTCGCTGGTGCTGGTCGCGATCGGCATCGGACTCGGCCTGCTCATTTACAGAAAAGATCGACAACATGATCCGCTCGAGACCGCGCAACCGGCACTCTTCCGCTTTCTCGCGAATCGAATGTGGCTCGACGAACTTTACGAAGCGACCGTCATTCGCCTCAGTCGAATGCTCGCGCATGTCGGCGATTGGCTCGATCGATACGTTTGGGATGGGCTCGTGCGGTTCGTCGCTTTGTTAGGCCAATTCTTCGGAATGATCACCACGACCGCCGATGAGCGCGGCATCAACAGCGGCGTCAATGGAACAACCAGTGGGGCGCGCGGCTTCGGTCGGTTGATGTCGAGCGCGCACTCCGGGCAAATCCAAACTTATCTCGGCGCGATCGGGCTCGGCATGCTCGCGCTGCTGCTGCTCTACGCCTGGCTCACATGATCACCGCGCTCATCCTCATTCCGCTGCTCGGTGTGCTCATGCTTTACATCGGCACACCGCGAAATCCGCGGGCGATCGCGTTCATCGCGAATGTGCTCGCTGCGTTTTACGCGCTCATGCTCTGGCAAAAGTTCGATGTCGATCTTGCAAAAGTTCAATTGATCGAACGCCACGCGTGGATCCCATCGATCGGCGCCCAATATTTTCTCGGCGTGGATGGATTGAGCCTGCTGCTCGTTCTGCTCGTGACGATTTTGTTTCCGTTCGCCTTCGCCGCGAACCGAATGAATCGCGGGTTCTACGCGCTCATGCTCGTAATGCAATCGGCGCTTTACGGCGTCTTCACCGCGCAAAATTTCGTCCTCTTCTTTTTGTTTTACGAGATGAGCCTGATTCCGTCGTTTCTACTCATCAAACTTTACGGCGGCGAAAAACGCGATCGCGCGGCGGTGAAATTCTTCCTCTACACATTTCTCGGCAGCGTCGCGATGTTGCTCGGCTTCCTCGGAATCTATTTTGCAAGATCGACATTCGATTTTGGCCAACTTGTCGATCTTGCGCGAACCGGTCCGCTCGTCACCGGAAAATTCGCCTGGCTCATCTTCGCCGGAATCTTCCTCGGCTTCGCCGTGAAAGTTCCGCTGTTTCCATTTCACACCTGGCTGCCGGACGCCTACGAAACCGCACCGACCGGCGTCTCGATGGTCCTGACCGGCGTGCTATCGAAGATGGGCGTGTATGGATTCATCCGCTTGCTCGTTCCACTTTTCCCTAACGAGATCAAATTCCTCCAGCCGTGGTTGCTGACGCTCGTGGTGATTTCGATTCTCATCGGCGCACTTGTGGCATGGGCGCAAACCGATTTGAAACGAATGGTCGCGTATCTGTCGATCAATCACCTCGGCTATTGCATGCTCGGTTTGTTCGCCATCGCGACCGCAAGATCGACATCTTCCTTGATCGACATGCACGCGGCGCTCAGCGGCGTCTTCCTGCAAATCTTCAACCACGGCATCACCGCGGCCGCGTTGTTCTACTTCGTCGGTTTGCTCGAGCAACGCCGCGGCGCACGCGGTCTCGGCGATTTCGGCGGACTCATGCAACGAACGCCATTGCTCTGCGGCTGGATGAGCGTCGCCATGTTCTCATCGTTAGGCCTTCCCGGTCTCAACGGTTTCATCGGCGAATTTCTCATCTTCAAAGCCTCATTCGCGGTCGCTGCAACATTCACCGCCATCGCGGTGCTCGGACTTTTGTTTACGGCGGTGACGTTCATGCGCGCGATGCAATCGCTCTTTAGCGGCCCGGCGACAGAGGCGACAAATGCGATTGTCGATCTTACGCGCGGCGAAAAATTCGTCGTCGTGCCCGTGGCGCTTTTGATGTTCGCAGTCGGTCTGAATCCGCAATTCGTCCTCAAGATTTTCAATTCGACGGTGGTTGCGCTCGCGGCCGTTCTCACCTGACCCGCGACTTGCGAAGGCGGATTCTTCATCTACAATAGCGCCTTCGTTATGGCAGAGAGCACCGACACGGTGGACTTCAAGGAGTTCCAATTGCATGAGAAGGACACGGGCAGCGCTGACGTTCAAGTCGCGCTGTTGACGCGCCGGATCGCGCAATTGACCGACCACTTAAAGACCAACGCGAAAGATCACTCCTCGCGCCGAGGCCTTCTCCAGATGGTCGCGCAACGCCGGAGCCTGCTCGATTATTTGAGCCGATCGAAAGAGGATCGCTACAAGAAATTGATCGAGCGATTGAATCTGCGGAAGTAACGCAGAGGTAATTGTCGATCTTACGAGTCGACGTGGCGGTTCGAAGCCTAACGAGTAACGTTAAACGCGACGACCGGGCCGAATAGGCACCTTGAATTTAGGTTTTAGCCCCGAACGTGTTCGGGATTGAAACCTACAGTCAGGGTGACCGGCCTGGAACTCGCACATCCAGGAAAGTATTATGCAACAAAAGGTCACGGCCCAAATTGGCGCCAGCAGTATCTCAATTGAAACCGGCAAGCTCGCCAAGCTAGCCGACGGAGCAGTGGTCGTATCATGCGGCGATACGATTGTGATGGTGAGCGCGGTCTCGGCGACATCCATCAAAGAAGGTCAGGATTGGTTCCCGCTCACGGTGGATTACCGCGAGAAAGCGGCCGCAGTCGGAAAATTTCCGGGCGGTTATTTTAAACGCGAAGGTCGTCCCTCCGAAAAGGAAACGCTCACTTCGCGCATGACGGATCGGCCACTGCGGCCGCTCTTCCCGGCTGGTTACCTTTACGACACGCAGATCATTTCGATGCTGCTTAGCGCCGACGGACAGAACGATCCCGATATTCTCGCGATCAACGGCGCTTCCGCTGCGCTTTGCGTTTCCGATATTCCGTTTGCGGGACCGATCGGCGCGGTGCGCGTGGGCCGCGTGAATGGCGAGTTCGTCGCCAATCCGACGCACGAGCAACGCAACGATAGTGATCTCGATCTTGTCTACGTCGGCACGGAAAACGACGTCATCATGATCGAAGGCGCGGCGCAGGAAATTCCGGAAGCGGATTTCATCAAAGCGCTCGAGTTCGCGCATATCAGTGCGAAGGAAATGATCCGCATTCAAAAGGAGCTCACCGCCAAAGTCGGGAAACCGAAACGTGAAATGCCGTTGATGACGGTAAACCAGGACATTCTCGAAATCGCGTATCAGGTCGCGGGCGATCGCATCGAAGGCGCGCTCTACAACGAGAAAAAAGTCGATCGCAGCAAAGCGGTCAACGCGCTCAAGGAGGAAGTGAAGGCGAAGGTGCTCGAGAAATTTCCGGAGGCCGACAAGTTCGCGATCTCCCAGGCGTTCGATTACGTGCAGAAGAAAGCGTTCCGCATCAGCGTGCTCGACAAACAGAAGCGGATGGACGGACGCGGTTATCAGGATCTCCGCCCGATCACCTGCGAAGTCGGCGTGCTGCCCCGCTCACATGGCTCTGCCATCTTCCAACGCGGCGAAACGCAAGCGCTCGCACTTGTGACACTCGCACCGATCGAAGAAGCGCAAAACATCGATGCTTACGGTGGCGGCGAAACTTCGAAGAGCTTTCTACTGCATTACAATTTCCCGCCCTTCAGCGTCGGCGAAACCGGTCGCACCGGCGGCGCCAGCCGTCGCGAGATTGGTCACGGCGCCCTAGCCGAGCGTTCGCTCGAGCCCGTCGTTCCTAGCACGGATAATTTCCGTTACGCCGTTCGGATCACGAGCGAAATCATGGAATCGAACGGTTCCAGTTCCATGGCCAGCGTTTGCGGCGGCATGCTCGCGTTGATGGACGCCGGCGTTCCGATCAAAACGCCAGTGGCAGGCATCAGCTGCGGATTAGTCACTGAGAATGATGATAAGGGGCAGCTAAAGCGCTACGAACTGCTCACCGACATCCTTGGTTCCGAAGATCATTTCGGTGACATGGATTACAAAGTTTGCGGAACGGAAGCCGGCATCACCGGTTTTCAGCTCGATCTGAAACTTGCCGGCGTCAGCCACAAAATCATGGCCGAGGCAACCATGCGCACGAAAGAAGCGCGCACCAAAATTCTCGCGATGATGGCGGCGGCGATCGATAAACCGCGCGCGGATCTTAGCAAATACGCGCCGCGTATCGAGACGGTTAAAATCAATCCGGAGAAAATCGGCGCACTCATCGGGCCCGGCGGCAAAACGATCAAAGGCATCGTCGCTGAAACTGGCGCCGAGATTAATATCGAAGACGACGGCTCCGTCCACATTTACGCCACCAGCCCGGAAAGTATGGCGCGCGCGAAGGAAATTATCGGCGGTATGACGAAGGAAATCGAAGTCGGCGCGACCTATCAAGGGCGCGTCGTCACGACGAAAGAGTTCGGCGCGTTCGTCGAAGTGTTTCCCGGCAAAGACGGGCTCGTCCACATTTCCGAACTGGCCGATTTCCGAGTCAACCGAACCGAAGATGTCGTCAAAATCGGCGACATGATCTGGGTGAAATGCATCGGCATCGACGACAAAGGTCGCGTGAAACTTTCGCGCAAAGCCGCGCTAAAGGATCGCGCTGAAGCGCAGACGGGGCAGCCAGCCGACCAGCACACGGAAGAATACGCGCCCTCGGGTCGTTAGGCGTAAGATGTCGATCTTGCGATTGTCGATCTAATATTTGGTCGGACAGGGAAACGCTGCGCGGTAGAACCGCTGCTGCAGCGAAGCCGCGTTTGCATCCTCAAATGCAAATGTGCCGTCGACGCCGGCGTTAAGTGCGGCGATGGCGGTAAACGGCGCGGGCAAATTCGGTGCGACTTGAATCGTCAGCGGAATATTTGGCGTGGTGCGACCCGTTAGGCTGAAACGGCCGTTCGGCAACCGCGTCGCCGATGTGATGCTCAACGACGGCGCAGCTGCTTCGGCAATCTTCGAGATGAACGCGTCCGATGATCCGCCAGCGTAGGTTGGCTGAAGCGCGTTGGCCGTTGGAAAATTTGTCGATCTTGTGAAACCGGTCACGAAGATCGCGCCAAGTCCGTCACGCACGACACTCAGAGCGCCTTCGTCACTTCCACCGCCCACATAAGTCGAATATATCGTGGCGGTGCCGGTGGCGTTGAACTTCGTGACATACGCATCACTGCCGCCGCCGTACGCCTGCACCGCGTTTGCTTGCGGAAAGTTCAACGATGCTGTTTGGCCAACCGCGTACGCTTCTCCCGCATCGTTCACGGCAATGCCATAACCGTAATCGGTTTGGACGCCGCCAAGAAAGGTCGAATACATCAGCGTCGATCCGTTCGCGCTCAATTTCGAAACAAACGCATCGGTTACGCTGCCGATGGCCGGTTGAAAGACACCCCCGAGCGGTGCAGTCGGGAAATTCGCCGACATTGTGCGTCCGGTGAGATAAACATTTCCCGCGCGGTCGATCGTCATCGCGCTCGCTTGTTCATCGAGTGCGCCGCCGAGATAGGTCGAGAAGATAAGCTGCGAACCCGTGGAATTGAGCTTCGCCACCAAAACATCGCGGCCGCCCCCGATGATCCCCTGATAGGCATTCGCCAGCGGATAATTCAGTGACGCAGTCACCCCACCGACAATCACATTGTTGTTCGCATCGACGGCGATCGCGCGCGCTTCATCGATATCGCTGCCGCCGATGTAAGTGGAATAAATGAGCGATTTCCCATCGGCGCTTAGCTTCGTCACGTAAACATCGCCGCCGCCTCCGCCGAAAGTGGACTGGTAGACACCGGGCGTGGTCGGGAAGTCGCTCGAGATCGTGTTTCCCGTGACATACGCGCAACCATTCGCATCGACGGCGATATCGAAGGCATACTCGAAATTACCGCCGCCGAGATATGTCGAATAAATCAATGTCGATCCGCTGTTGTCGATCTTGGTCAGGAAAACTTCCGACCCGCCGTGGTTCGTCGCCTGATAGGCATTCACTGTCGGATAGTCAGTCGAGTAGGTGTTGCCAGTGAGATAAACGTTTCCGTCAAGATCGACCGTCATACTCTGGAGCAAATCGTTGCCGTTGTTAGGCCCACTTCCGCCGAGATAGGTTGACCAGAGCACAGTCGAACCGTCCGGCGTTAGCTTGGTAATGAAATTGTCGTAACCGTCGGCCTTGTTCGACTGGATCGGATTCTTCGTCGGGAAGTCGAGCGAGTTCGTATAGCCGGCGATGTAAATGTTCCGCTCGCAATCGAGCGCGATCTTGTAAGCCGGATCGTCATTCGATGCGCCGAAGAACGTCGAATACGTCAACGTCGGATCGATAGTGAGCCGCTTGGAATGATCGTACGCGCCTAACGAAAATCCAATCGCGCCGTCGTTGCGAATGACGTAACGCGCGTTGACCGGTTGCCGACCACTTGCGTCCTCCTGCCATGCGACCGGCGCTTCTTCCATCAATTCATCGCCGCCGCGAAGCTTCACTCGCAGATTGCCGTGTTTGTCGATCTTCGTACTTCGCGCGCCGTCGTATTTCCAGGCGATGCTGTGCGCGTCCGAGCCGGGGGCGATGGTATACGTGCCCTTCAATTTTTTGTCCTCGCCGACCAATGCAAGATCGACATCGTCGAAAAGATTTCGGTAGGTCACGCCGCTAAATGTTGAAACGTCGCGACGCCACTTCTGTGGATCGTTACCGACGAAATAATTAGTCTTCGCGATCGTTTCTTCACCCGGCTGCAATTGCACTCCCGGATTTGGCGCGACGAACCGCAACCGCACCGCACGACCGTGTCGCGTCATGGCAATCCCGTCTGCCGTAAAGAACATTGCGCCGCCGCCGGTGCGCGCAAAAAAGGAAACAGCCGGATCCGTCTGGCCTTGGTTGCGTTCGAACTGCAGCGGCAGTTTACCGCCAAAGCTTTGCGCCACTTCGGGCCCGGTCGCCGCGAAGATCGTCGTCGCGTAAACAAGTCCGCAAAATGTGATGAACGCGCGCACGATGGTTGATTCGGATCAGCGACCGGATTCGCGTGTCTCTGCCCAGTGGCGACGGCCGTGGACCGCCGCTAGAGTTGATTGTCGATCTTATGACGACACCCGCCCGCATTTCCTATGGCGTGCTCGCGCTCGCGCTTGTGCTCGCGGGCGTGTTGCATCTGGCCGTGCCGCTTTTGGCGGTCTTGTTTTCGTATTTCGCGTTGCGCAAACTCCTCGCCCTAACGAAACGAAAATGGATCGCGCTCGTCCTTTTCATTCTCATCGTCGCCGGAATCGCGACCGCGGCCGTGCATTTCACGCGCGCCGCGCTCGCGGCCTTGCCCGAAGTCGCGGAGAATTCGATTCCATCGGCAAGCGCGTGGGCGGAAGCGCGAGCAATCGAATTGCCGTTCACCGATTTCGAAAGTCTGAAAGCGCTCGCGCTCGACACGCTCAAGGAAGAAGCGCATTACCTGCGCAACGTCGCGCGCGTCGCGGGCAACACGACTGCGGCGCTGTTTTTCACGCTGCTCGGAATCGTGGTCGCGATCAGTTTGCTATTTAATAGCCGACTCGACGCCTACGGCACCACGAAGAGCAACACGCTCTACTCCGTTTTGACCGACGAAATCTCGACTCGCTTTCGCGATTTCTACCGCAGCTTCGAAACCGTGATCGGCGCGCAGATCACCATCTCGCTCGTGAACACCATACTGACCGCGATTTTCGTTCTCGTCATTCAACTGCCAAACGCCGCGCTCGTGATTCCGATTACGTTTCTATGCGGCCTGCTCCCGATCGTCGGCAATCTTGTGAGCAACACCATCATCGTCTGCCTGGCCTTTACCCTTTCGCTGAAGATGGCGGTCGCCGCGCTCATCTTCCTCATCGCGGTTCATAAGCTGGAATATTTTCTCAACAGCAAAATCATCGGTGTGCGCATTCGCAATCCGATCTGGCTGACCTTGCTCGCGCTCATCATCGGCGAACGGCTCATGGGAATTCCGGGAATGATCCTCGCGCCGGTCGTGCTGGATTATTTGCGGTTGGAATTGTCGAAGATCGACATGTCGACAACGCCCAAGCTGTAGCTGGTCGCGCTACGGCTTCGAAATCTGCAGGCGGTAGTATTTCGGCGCAGGCGTCGCGTTCGGATCAGTGACCGTGCGCTGATTGCCGTTGTCGATCTGAGTTGTGCCAGTTAAGGCGGACCAGTTTGGAGTCGTTAGGCCGGTGGCGAACTGCGGGGTGTAGGTTCGCCCGCTGACGATCGGCTGAAAGACAAGCTGCTTCTGCGACGGTTGGCCGCTGACTTGCAAGATCGATAAGGTGAAGCGCGAGCCATCGAGCGGATTCAGGCCGGCGACGAACTTAAACAAGTTCGTCTGTCCCGTTCCATCGGCATCTACATTCGGCCCGGCTAACGAATTTGGCGGCTGACCGAAATATTGCACTTGCCACGAATCATCAATCTGATCGTTCGCGTACGCTCCGAAGTCGTCGTTGGTGACATTAAGAATCGTAAGATTCAATTGGCCGCTGAGACTTTGCGCAGATCCGCCGATAGTTGCGGGCGTGTCCTGATAAACTGTGCCCGCAGTAGCGAGTCCGCCGGTTGAAATCGACGCGATCGGTCCACTAACAATCGACCAACCAACTGTAGATGGATCGAATGCAGCGAGCGTTGTCGCATCATCAGCCAACGGCGCAGCGAGAAGCTGGCGATTGGCGGTTTCGTTCAAGTTGGCCGAAGGCGGCGCGGTAACACTGAGCGCAACGAGATCATAGAGCTGCCCAACAAATCCGTTCTTGCCTGCATATGCCACGCTGGTCGCGATCGCATTCGAGCCAGCGCCAAATTCGCCGGCAGCGCTGCCGTTCACGGAGTAATTTGCGCTTTGCACATGCGAACCAGCAGCATCGGTTGAATCAGTTGGGATTGAATAATTCGCGCTTGAGCGCGGTCCGCCATCCGCACTGAAGATCGGCAATATCATTGCGAAAAGACCGGTGAGAATATACTTCATATTTTTAATCCACTTGTTGCGCGAGCCATTCGTCGTAGCTGCGTTTCGGAATGGTGATTGACCCGGCAGAGAGTGTGTCATTCGTCTTTTCCTTGGTCACAAAAAGAAGAAAAGCAGTTGGAGTTTCGATGACCGCACTCACGTCGCCCGGTTTTTTCAATTGCGTGCGCAGCACTTTTTGCAGGTCGGGATCGAGATCCTCGAAATAAAATTTCCTGTCGCGCACTGCGGGTTGCGGATTGAGCACTTGCCCGACTTGCGCGGTAGCTTCGACGGAATAGGCGCCACTTTTTGCGATGCCTTTTGTCTGCGACGGCGGAACGCTCGATTCGGATATTCCGCTCCCAGGCCGAGAGCCGAGCTGCCACGTCACATCGCGCATTCTCTCGACCGGCTTTTTCGCGAGCAAATCCTCGCGCGCTTTTTCGGCTGTGCGGCGTTCGGAAGAATGCAGCTTGTTGTCGTTTTCAAAGCGGCGGCGCAGTTCGCGCTCCACGACGATGGGCCGCGCCAGGCTACGGGCGAAACGCATGGGATCGTCGCCGAGGGCATGTTTGATCTCGGCGAGGACATCAGGCGCGCGGCTGGTAGCATTGATGCGCTGCACTTCCCTCTCGATCATCGCGGATGTGGCTTCAACGCCGTAGGTTTTCTTCAGCGCAGCTTCCTTGCGCAAGTCAAGCCTAACGAGCTGCTCGATCAAAGAAACCGGCAGCGCCTGCTCGAACGTCGGTTTCGTGCCGGTTCGGTGCATGTAATAGACATGCTCGATAGCGGTACGAGCGGCGACCCGCGATGCGAAATCATCGACGGCGAATGCCGGTGGATTCAACACGAAAAGCAATGAGCACGCTGCAATAGCTGGCCAAAGAACTCCCGCCAGCTTCTTGCTTTTGACTTCTAACATCTGACCCCGATCAATTCTCACGGCTTCAAATAGAGATATACTGTGCGCGGCGGCGTGTAGCTGGATGTGTCCC
>JBEEGX010000148.1:0-9730 GCA_041167105.1 Verrucomicrobiota bacterium | reverse complement strand
GACCGCGACCGCAGCGCGAGCCGCACCGAGATCAACAAACGTTTTTCCTTTCCGCTGGCGTGTCTCGCGTTCGCGTTAATCGCGGTGCCGTTAGGCGTGACGGCGCATCGGCGCGAGACGTCGGTCGGATTCGCCATGGGACTCATCGTCGCCGTCGCATATTTTCTTTTCATCATTATCGGCGACACGTTGCGCACTACGCCGAGCGTGCATCCGGAATTGCTCGTGTGGTTGCCGAACGTGCTCTTCCTCGGTCTCGGCGCGCTTTTGTTTCGACGACTCGCGCGTCAGTGACTTGCCGCCGCTGATTTCTCGCTCGCGAGCCGCGCGCGCTCATGCTCGAGCAAGTGCAGACGTTGCAGGATTTCGTTGAGCGCGAGCTCGTTTTTCAAATTTAGTTTGTAATCGAGATCGGCGCGGATGCGGTCTTTATGGCTCTGGCGGTTCTGCGACATCATGATGATGGGCGCCTGCAACGCGGTGATAACATTGAGCGCGAGATTGAGCAGAATGAATGGAAATGGATCGAACGGTTTTCGCGTGAGCAGGATGCTGTTGACGATGATCCAAAGGACGAAGAACGAGAGCGAGACGATGATGAATTTCCAACTACCTCCGAATTCCGCGATCACATCCGCGGCGCGATCGGCGAAGATGAGCGTGCGTTGATCTTCTTCGTTGACGTTGCGCGCGACGCGGCGCTGGAGCAGCTCGTTCGTGGAGCGGAGGCGATTGGCGAGCGCGGTCAACATGCCGAGCGCGACGTCGGAGTTCGCCTGCATGAATGAAAGGAAATGGCGGCGCGACAACATACCGAGTCGCGAAGGTCCCATCGCGGTCGCGTTCGCGGCGCGCGCCTGACCGTCTAAGATCGACATCTCACCGAAAAATTCGCCCGGCCCGAGCTCGGCCACGGTGATTTCGTTGCCGTCCTCGGCTTTGATGCTGATGCGGACTTCGCCGCTCTCGATCAAGTACATCGCGTTTCCCGCATCGCCCGCGCGAAATAGTGTCTGGCTCTCCTTGGCTTCGACGGCCTCGAGCAAATCGCAGAGCCGCCGGGCCGCGTCGTCATGGAGCGACTCGAATAATGGGACTTGGCGCAATGTGTCGGGAGTCATCGCTCACTCCGAATAGCGAAATCCGAAATCCGAAACAATGTCCGAATTAGGCGACACCGCTAAAGTCGGCCGTAATCTCGACCGAATCCGCGACGGCAATTCGCACGTCGCTCAATCGAATGTCCCCGAGCGGCAGCGACATGAGCGAGAAAGAACGGCCTTCGAGTTTCCGCAGATGCGGTTCCAGAATGCCGCACGCCAGCGAACCGAGCGTGCCGTCCCCGCGACATTTCAAATTCAACAATTTCGCCCGAAAACCTTCGTCGATCTGCATCTGGCCGGAGATGTCGATCTTCGCTCGAAAAAGAAACTTTCGCGCAGCGAAACTCACGTCTGCCGAAAGCGACCGCGGACCGCGCGCGCGAAATGTCACCCGCGTTTGCTCGATCGTGATGCCCTGCTTGCGCGCTTCACGTTGCGCCACTTCGCCGATCGCTTTCTCAAGGTCCAACTGCGCCGCGGAAACGTGCACGTGACCGCTGCGCAAATTATGCACGAGCATGACCACGTCGCCGTTGGCGTCGCGTCCTTCATGGAAAACGATGTCGCGCGCTTTCAATTGCAGATTCAGCGGTGCGCCTTCGATCTGCATCTTGCGCGCGCTCACGCTCAACTGCGCGGCTTCGCACGCCGGTTTAGTTTCGCCGCTCGGTTTTGGCGGCGGTGGAGGAGGGGAGTCCAATTTTGCGTTGTCGAGATTGATCGCGATCTCGTCCAGATACGGAAACACCCTTGCGCTCACGCTGACGATGTCGCCGTCCTTTTTGACGAAGCGGCGGAGTGCGCTATCGAGCGCTTCGGCCAGATCGCTTTTCGAATCAGGAAATTTTTTTCGCGCCAGCGGGATCACAGTTTTCTATCGCACGGAATCACCAAATTGCGCGCGTAAGATCGACATGTAACTCATGGTTGCAAACCCAGCCCGATTCGTTACCTTCCGCGCTTCCTTTATGGCAAAGACCTCGTGGATCAACCGAAACGAGCGCAAACGCGCGACGGCGAAGAAGTACGCCGCGGTGCGCGCCGAGCTCAAGGCGAAAAAGGATTACGCCGGGCTCACCCAGTTGCCGCGCAATGCTTCGCCGACGCGGGTGGTGAATCGTTGCGAAGTGACCGGACGCCGCCGCGCATTCATTCGCCGCTTCAAAATGTCGCGCCTGACATTTCGCGAGCTCGCCTCGCAGGGGCTCATCCCCGGCGTAACGAAGTCGAGCTGGTAGGCTTTTACCAAGCGGACGCGCTGCGTTCGTTAGGTGCGACATGAACATGTCGATCTTTCATTTCTTTAGCGCGATGCTCGCTGATGAAACCGTGATGCACTGGGATTCGCCCCTGATCATTCTGGCGAAGCTCGCCATCATCGGCGCACTCGTTGGGTTGAATGGCTTTTTCGTTTGCTGCGAATTCGCCATCATCAAAGTGCGCAGCAGCCAGCTCGACGCGCTCATTGACGAAGGTGACGCGCGCGCTGCGTTTGTGAAGCATGTCCGCGGTCACCTCGACGCCTACCTCTCCGCCACGCAACTTGGCGTCACGCTCGCGAGTCTCGCGCTGGGCTGGATCGGCGAACAATTTCTCGCGCACATGCTCGAGCCGTTTTTCGCGCTGCTCAACATTCACTCGCACGCATTCGTCACTTCGGTCTCGGTCACGCTCGCGTTCGTCGCGATTACTTTTCTGCACATCGTCTTCGGCGAGCTCGCGCCGAAATACACCGCCATTGCAAATCCATTGCCGGTGGCGATGCGCCTCGTTAAGCCGCTGGCCGGGTTTTACGTTCTCTTCAAGCCCGCCATTTGGCTGCTGCACAAATCTTCCAATTTCATTTTGCACACGGTATTGCGCATGCCGCACGCTTCCGGCGCCGAGCTCGCCCACAGCGAAGAAGAGTTGCGTCTCATTCTCCATCAAAGCGAGAAATCCGAGGAAGTGTCGCCGTTAGGCCGCGACCTCCTCATCAACGCGCTCGATCTGCGCGAGCGCGTCGTGCGCGATATCATGACGCCGCGCGGCGATGTTGTTTATCTCGACGTCGGGGAAGATTTCGAAACGAACCTCACAAAAGTGATCGAATCGCGGCACACGCGTTTCCCGCTTTGCCGCGAAAACCTCGACAACGCCATCGGTCTTGTTCACGTCAAGGAATTGCTCTCGATGATTCGCGATGCGCATCCCGATCTGATGACGATCAAGCGCGATCTCGTGCCGGTGCCGGAGATGATGTCGCTCGAGAAACTACTCAACTTATTCCTAACCCGGCACGCGCATCTCGCTGTCGTGGTCGATGAATTTGGCGGGACGGTCGGCATCGTCACGCTCGAGAACGTGCTCGAAGAATTGGTCGGCGATATTCAGGACGAGTTCGACACGGACAAGGAGGAGTTTCGAAAAATCAACGACAACGAATTCGTCGTCGACGGCGGACTCGGGCTCTACGAATTGCGCGACGCCTTCGGCCTCGAACTCGACAGCGCCGATGTCAGCACCATCGGCGGCTATGTCACACACTTGTTAGGGCATCTGCCGAAGCAAGGCGAACAGGTCAAGATCGACAACTACTGCGTAACGGTCGCGCAATCCGATGCGCGGCGCGTCCACCAATTGCATTTCCGCAAACTCGCTGGCGCTCCCGCCGAAACCGCGGCGACCAAGCCCGACGTCGCGTTGTAATTTCGCGATGGACTTGGTTGTGTCGGCCGAAATTACCTGCCCGCATTGCGGCGAAACTTTTCCGCTGCAAATCGACACATCCGAGCGCGAACAAAATCTAATTGAAGATTGCACCGTTTGTTGCCGGCCGATTTGCCTAACGATCCGCTGCCACCCCGGTGTAATTATCGATCTTGCCGTGACCTAGCGCGCAAGATCGACATGTTGCATTTCGAGAAAATTTTCGCGACCCTGAGTTGAATGCAGCACGAAGCGACGACCGGTTGGCGCGAAGAACGCGCGCGACCGAGTTTGCCTGAGTCGCATCGCACAATTCCGATCGTGTCGACAGCCGGCTTTTGGCGAAAGCTGCTCGCCTTTTCCGGTCCCGGTTATCTCGTGGCGGTCGGTTACATGGATCCGGGCAACTGGGCGACCGATCTCGCCGGCGGCTCGCGCTTCGGCTACTCGCTGCTCTGCGTCATCCTGCTGTCGAACTTAATGGCGATCCTGCTGCAGTCGCTTTGCGCGCGGCTCGGCATCGTCACCGGCCGCGATCTTGCGCAAGCGTGTCGCGATCATTACTCGCGGCCGGTCTCGTTAGGCCTGTGGATCATTTGCGAGCTCGCGATTTGCGCATGTGATCTCGCCGAAGTCATCGGTTCGGCCATTGCGCTCAATCTTCTCTTCAACATTCCGCTCGTCATCGGGGTTTGCCTGACGGCCCTCGATGTCATGGTCGTGCTCTATTTGCAAAACAAAGGCTTTCGCTGGCTCGAAGCGCTCGTCATCGGACTCATCGTTTTGATCGGCGGCTGTTTTCTCGTCGAAGTAATTCTTTCGCAGCCGGCGATTGTCGATCTTACACGCGGCTTTATTCCAACCGCGGAAGTCGTGACGAATCGCGACGCGCTCTATATCGCGATCGGAATTTTGGGCGCCACGGTCATGCCACATAATTTGTATCTGCATTCGTCCATCGTGCAGACGCGTAAGTACGAACAGACCGCCGCCGGAAAAGCGGAAGCGATCAAGTTCGCGACGATTGACTCCACGGCCGCGCTCATGTTCGCGCTTTTCATTAACGCCGCTATTTTGATTGTCGCCGCCGCAACGTTTCACACGCGCGGTCGACAGGACGTCGCGGAAATCCAGGACGCTTACAAACTTCTTTCGCCGACGTTAGGCGTGCCGATCGCGAGCGCATTGTTTGCATTTGCGCTGCTCGCGTCCGGACAAAATTCCACGCTCACCGGCACGCTCGCCGGCCAGATTGTGATGGAAGGTTTCTTGAACCTGCGCTTGCGACCATGGCTTCGGCGATTGATCACGCGCGCAGTCGCCATAGTTCCCGCGGTCATTGTCGCGGGGTTATACGGTACGAGCGGCACCGCGAAATTGCTCCTGCTCAGTCAGGTCATCTTGAGCCTGCAACTTTCGTTCGCCGTCATTCCATTGGTCCTCTTCACGAGCGACGCGCGCAAGATGGGGGAATTTCGCACGCCGGCGTGGTTGCGAACGTTATCGTGGATGACGGCGGCGGTGATTGTCGTGCTCAACGCGAAATTTCTATTCGATTGGATCGGAGGCGCGGCCTAACAATGTATCAACGCATCCTTGTTGCGCTCGAAAACAGTCGCGCCGATGAAACGTTGCTGCCCCACGTCGAGCAGCTCGCGAAAGTTCATGGCTCGGAACTGGTGCTCGTGCATGTGGCGGACGGTTTCGTTGCGCGCAATTACGACCAACTCAAGCTGCTCGAGTCGCAAGAGATGAAAGAGGACCGCGCTTACCTCGAGCGCGCCGCCGAAGGCCTGCGTGCCCGCGGATTAATCGTGAATACCACGCTCGAGCTCGGTGATCCCGCCGAAGGAATTTTGAAGGCCGCGCAAGATCGACAATGCGATTTAATCGCGATGACCGCCCACGGCCACCGTTTGTTAGGCGATCTCCTTTTCGGGAGCGCCATTCACACCGTGCGACATAAGTCGCAAGTGCCTGTGCTGCTCGTGCGCGTCGGAAAATAATTCGCGTGAAAGTTTGCCTGCTGACGAACGAATACCCGCCGCACATCTACGGCGGCGCCGGCGTGCACGTCGATTATCTCTCGCGTGAGCTCGCGAAAGCGATCGATGTCGATGTTCGTTGCTTCGGCGATCAGGACTTCGCGCGCGGTCGGCTGAAAGTGAAAGGTTACGATGTCGATCTTGCGAATGCGACATGCCCGAAGCCGTTGCGCTCAGTCTTCGGCGCGGTCCAGCGCGATCTCGCGTTCAACACCACGAACATCGACGCCGATCTCGTCCATTGCCACACGTGGTATTCGCACTTCGGCGGAATCCTCGCGAAAAGGAATTACGGCGTTCCGCTCGTCATCACCGTGCATTCGCTCGAACCGTTGCGGCCGTGGAAACGCGAGCAACTCGCCGGCGGATACGATTTTAGTTTGTGGGTCGAGAAGACCGCGCTCGAAATGGCGGATGCGATCATCGCGGTCTCAAAAGGAACGAAGGCGGACATCGAGCGTTTGTTCGATGTCGATCCGGCACGCGTGCCTGTCATCTATAACGGCATCGATCTCGATGAATATCGCAAAGTCGAAACGACAAATGCGCTGGAGAAGTACCATGTCGATCTTGCGAAACCTTATCTGCTTTTCGTCGGCCGCATCGCGCGTCAGAAAGGAATCATCCATCTCGTTAGGGCAATTCAGTACATGGATCGCGGCTTTCAAATTGTCCTCTGCGCCGGCGCGCCCGACACGCCGCAAATCGCGCAGGAAATGAAAGACGCGATCACGAAAGCAAAACAAAAACGTCCTGACATCATCTGGATCGAAGAAATGTTAGATCGACAATCGACCATCGAGATGTATTCGCACGCATCGGTGTTCTGTTGCCCGTCGATCTACGAGCCGTTCGGCATCATCAATCTGGAAGCGATGGCGTGCGAAACTGCGGTCGTCGCGTCCGCCGTCGGCGGAATCAAAGAAGTCGTCGTCGATGGCGAGACCGGTTTTCTCGTTCCGCTCGAACAGATGACCGAGTCTCCGTTCGAACCGACCAATCCCGAAAAATTCTCGCGCGATCTCGCTGCCCGCATCAACCAGCTCATGCAAGATCGACAACTGCGAGAACAATTCGGCAAAGCGGGACGCAAACGCGCGGAGTCGAAATTCAGTTGGAGTGCGATCGCGAAAGAGACGCTCGCGCTATATCAGTCTCTTCTGTAGCGTATGTTCGTCGATCGCATCAAAATTTTCGCGCAGGCGGGAAGCGGCGGGCGCGGCGCTGTCAGTTTCCGGCGAGAAAAATTTGTGCCGAAGGGCGGACCGGATGGCGGCGATGGTGGGCGCGGCGGCGATGTGATTTTGCGCGCTGATTCGCACTCCGACAACCTAACGAGTCTGTTTTACGAGCCGATCATCAAGGCGAAGAATGGCGGACATGGCATGGGCAAAAAAATGTACGGCCGCGCCGCGCCTAACAAAATCGTGAAAGTGCCGGTCGGAACGATTGTTTATCCGGCCGACATTGAATCTTCGGGACCGATTGTCGATCTTGCGAAGGATGAACAGGAGTTTGTGCTGTGTCGTGGCGGAGCGGGCGGGAAGGGCAACGTCCATTTCAAAAGCTCGCGCAACCGCGCGCCACGCCAATACACGGAAGGCGCGGAAGGCGAACAGGGACCGTTTTTGTTCGAGCTGCGCACGATTGCCGATGCGGGACTGGTTGGTTATCCGAATGCGGGTAAATCGACTTTGCTTCGGAAAATTTCTGCCGCGCGTCCGAAAGTCGCGCCGTATCCGTTCACGACGTTGCACCCGATTGTGGGCGTGATCGAGTTTGATGAATATCGACGCGCGACGGTCGCGGACATCCCTGGATTAATCGAAGGCGCGCACAAGAACGTCGGACTGGGTCACGATTTTCTTCGCCACATCACGCGCTGCAAATTGCTCATCTTCGTGGTCGATGTTGCGGGAAGCGAAGCGCGCTCGCCGCTCGAAGATTTGCAGCAATTGCGCAAGGAGATCGATCTTTACGATCCGACGTTATCGCAACGTCGGTGGTTTATTGTCGCGAACAAAATGGATTTGCCGGACGCGCAGGAGAACTTGTCGATCTTGCAAAAACGTTTTGCGAAGATCGACATCTTGCCGGTGTCGGCCGCGAAAGGCGAGGGGATCGACGAACTGAAGAAGAAGCTCGCGGACGCGCTGTAGAAATTTTCCGAAACTGGCTTGTCATCGCGGTAAAACGCGCTTTGGTAGGTCGCGACGCAAGCGCGCCTTGTTGAGTGCCCGGCTTCCGCGGGTGCCGACTTTGGGAATGATTCGGGCCGCGCTTTTGCGACGACCACCAACCGATGCAGTCTCGTTTTCCAGTTCGTTTCGTGTCGATGTCGATCTTAGCGGTCGCGTTCAGTTGCGCGCTCGCCGCGTCGGCGTTCGCGGCGGAGCCGGCGAAAGAGGAACACGAAGCCGTGCCGCTAAAGCCGCAAACGGTTTTTCAGATCGGGAAGTTTGGCGTGACCAATTCGATGCTGGTGACGTGGCTCGTTGCCACCGGCATCATCGTTTTCGCGCAAATGGCGACGCGAAACATCAAACAAATTCCCGACGGCAAACAGAATTTCTGGGAGTTTCTGGTCGAGAGCCTGCACGATTTTCTCGAATCGATCATCGGCCGCGATCTCACGCGCAAAACATTTTGGTTCTTCGCCACCATTTTCATTTTCATTCTGTTCGTGAATTGGTTCGGATTAATCCCCGGTGTGGGCACGATCGGCTGGGGACATTACGATGCGGCGACGAATTCGTTTCATGTCGATCGACCATTGCTCCGCGGCGGCAACGCCGATCTCAACATGACGTTCGCAATGGCCGCGGTCTTTTTCGTTTTGTGGCTCGTCTGGGCGGTGCAGGCACAAGGTGTCGGCGGCGTGCTCATTCACATCTTCGGACCGAAGGGCGAAAGCAAAGGCATCATGAAGATCGCGATGATCTTCATTTTCTTTTTGGTCGGCTTGCTCGAGATCGTGTCGATCATGTTCCGGCCGATTTCGCTCAGCTTCCGATTGTTCGGCAATATTTACGCGGGCGAAAACATGCTCGAAGCGATGTCGACGCTCGTGCCGTCGCTCTCGTGGCTCATCCCGATTCCGTTTTATTTTATGGAGCTGCTCGTCGGCGTCGTGCAGGCGCTCGTGTTCATGTTACTGACCGCAGTGTTTACGTTGCTCATTGCGCAACACGAGCCCGCGCATGGAGAGGCGCACCATTAGAAATTTCGGCGACTGTGACCGTGGTTCCCGCGGGTGTCGCTGATAACCACAACGAAAGAAAAAATATGATGTTACCAATACTGGCAGAAATCGCAGGAAGCATTCATGTCGGACTCGCGGCGCTTGGCGCAGCCGTCGGCGTCGGACTCATCGGCATGGGCGCGTCAAGCGCGGTCGGCCGCAATCCCGGCGCGGCGACACCGATTCTCGTGCAAGCGATCCTCGCGATCGCGTTCACAGAAGCGATCGTGTTTTATGCGCTCTTCCTCGTGAAATAGGCTAACGAGCTAAGATCGACATGTACGTTTCCGTTCTCGCCGCCAACAGCTTCGTCGATATGGCGAAGGAGACCGCCGAAACATTCGGCTGGAATCCGTGGCTGTTTCTGTCGCAAGTCATCAGCTTCATCGCGGTCGCGCTTTTGCTGCGAAAGTTCGCCTACCAACCGATCCTGAAAGTTCTGCACGAACGTCGCGATCGGATTGAAGAAAGCTTGCGCAACGCGGACAAGATCAAGCAGGAGCTGGCCGACGCGGAGAAACGTCACGCCGAGATTCTGGCGAAGGCGAACGCGGAAGCGCAGAAGATGATCGACGAGGCACGCGAAAGCGCGGGCGTTTTGGCGACGCGCAAAGAGCAGGAAGCGATTTCGGCGGCGGAACAAATTCTGGCGA
>JBEEGX010000147.1:0-3976 GCA_041167105.1 Verrucomicrobiota bacterium | reverse complement strand
CGGAAGCAAACGCACACGATAAAATGCCCGCCCGAGGCTCAGCGCGTTCGGATCGGTGAATTGGGCGGGGCCGGTGGCGGCGACGGTCAAATCGGGGACCTCGTGAATGCGTTGCCAGTCGGCATCCGTGAGCGCGAGCTTGCGCTCTAGTCGATAGGTGTATCCGACGTAAGCATCAAAAATGACATCTATATCATTGCTGCTCCGTCTGACGCTGATGATGCGTGGCAGACCCTCGAGTAGGCGGGCAATATAGTTTCGCAACACGGTCGCTCCGCCATTCGGCCTAAACTCAGTAAAACTACCGGCCGCTAAAATCTTGCCGTTCGGCTGCACTGTAAGGGAATTGACTGGCTGGTTCGGGCTAGGATCGAAAGAATCAGCCATGCCGGTTGTCGGGTCGAGTCGGGCCATGAAATTGCGCGACTGCCCGCCAATCGTGCCGAAAAAACCGGTTACCAAGACTTTAGCGTCCGCCTGCAACGCGAGGGATTTAATGAGAAAGCTAGCATTCGGATCGAATGAATCGGCCAATGCCGTCACCGGATCCAGGCGCGCAACATTGTTGCGTGGTTGTAGGCCGATGTGGTCGAATAGTCCTCCCACTAAGATCTGGCCATTGGGCTGCACGACAATTGCCGAGACATGCGTATTACCGCCACTTGGGTTGGGATTGAATAAGTCAGCCAAACCAGTGTTCGGATCGAGCCTCGCTATGTAGTTTTGTTCCTGGCCACCCATGGTCGTAAAAAAACCGCCCACTAAAATCTTACCGTTCGGCTGCAGTGCAATTGCATCAACAAAATTGTTCGCGTTGGGGTTGAAGGAGTCGGCCAAGCCCGTAACAGGATCCAGTCGTGCAATACGATTACGTGGCTGTCCGCCAATGGCGGTAAAGAAGCCGCTTACCAAAATCTTGCCGTCCGACTGCAGTGCAATTGCACCAACAAAATCGTTCGCATTCGGGTCGAATGAGTCAGCCAAGCCTGTGACAGGATCAAGCCGCGCGACGCGGTTACGTGGCTGCCCGCCTATATTCGTAAAACTACCGACTACCAGGATCTTACCGTCTGATTGCAGAACAATGGCCTTAACTTCCTCATTCGCGTTAGGATCAAAGGTAGCATCGAGTGTTCCGTCCGGGTTCAGCCGAGCAATGCGGTGGCGCGTAACCATCGGTCCTCCGTTGGGAGAGATCGTGAAAAAGTCACCACCGATGAGAATCCTGCCATCTGGTTGCACGATGCTGACCTGAGCCGTGCTGTCGGGATGCGGGTCGAAATCGTCGACCGCGCTTTGCGCGAGCGCCCGGGAGTTAACGAACCCGGTCAAACCGAGCGCGACCAGTAGGCTACAAGCAAGCGAACGCATAACGGATGGAGATGGTTATCCCAAATTCGAACCAGCCTTTACCCGCGGCCGTGTCGACGCGCTAATATCTTCCCGCACGCCCGAGCAACGGCTGCCACCACGAGGGATTGTCGATGTACCACTGAACGGTTTCGGCGAGGCCGTTTTCGAAATCTTTGCGCGGTTTCCAATTCAATTCGCGTTGCGCGAAACTGGAATCGATGGCGTAGCGGCGATCGTGGCCTAAGCGATCTTCCACGAAGCTGATCAGGCTTTCCGGTTTGCCGAGCCGCTTCAAAATCATTTTTACAAGATCGACATTCACCATTTCGCTGTTGCCGCCGAAGTTGTAGACCGCGCCCGGTTTTCCTTCGAAGAGCGCGGCGACGACTCCGGCGCAATGATCTTCGACGTAAATCCAATCGCGCACGTTCTTACCGTCGCCGTAAACCGGCAGCGGTTCGTCCCGTAACGCCTTGATGATCATAAGCGGAATTAGTTTCTCGGGAAACTGATACGGCCCGTAGTTGTTCGAGCAGCGCGTGACGATTACTTCCTGTCCGTAAGTTTTGTGACACGCGAGCGCGAGCAGGTCAGCGCCAGCTTTGCTCGACGAATACGGTGAGCTTGGATCGAGTGGCGATTGCTCGGTGAATTTTCCGGATTCCCCTAACGAGCCGTAAACTTCGTCGGTCGAAATTTGCACGAACCGCTGCACGCCATGTCGTCGCGCGCAATCGAGCAGCACGCTCGTCCCGATCACATTCGTGTGAATGAAATTAAGCGGATCGTTGATGCTTCGATCGACATGCGACTCGGCGGCGAAATTAATCACCGCATAAAACTGATGCTCGGTCATGAGCGCGTCCATCGCGTCCGCATTCGCGATGTCGGCTTTGAAAAATTCGTAGCGCTCGCCAAATTCTTCGACCACGCCCGCGAGGTTCGCGGGATTTCCGGCGTAAGTTAATACATCCACATTGGTGACAAGCGCCGGCTTGTAATGTTGCAGAACGTAGCGAATAAAGTTGCTCCCGATGAATCCCGAGCCGCCCGTCACCAATAGTCGCATTGCGCGAATAATCGGCAGGTCTCACACAAAGTCCACCACGGTCACAAAGGTCACGACGATGAATGAGAACGAAATCGCCAAGTGCGTGCTCGATGCTGCATTTCTAATTCACACCAAACTTGGCCCGGGAGTTTTTGAAACCATTTATGAAGTCGTTTTGGCTTACGCGCTGCAAAAGAAAGGTCTGTCCGTTGAACGTCAAAAACGAATGCCGATCATTTACGATGGGGTTCAGTTTGACGAAGCGTTCCGCTCCGATCTCGTCGTTGACGAAAAGGTCATTGTCGAACTTAAGTCAATCGAAGCGCTGGCTCCGATTCACGCGAAACAACTCCTGAGCCAATTGCGTTTAAGCGGACTGAAACTGGGATTGCTCATCAATTTCGGCGAAGCCCATCTGAAAAATGGAATCAAGCGAATCATCAACGGAGAGCTGGAGAAGGAAGGACCTCCCGATCTTTCTTTGTGACCGTTGTGACCGTTGTGCCCTTTGTGCGAGATGAACACCGCCGTTAACGAACCGAGCAGCGCCCTCGCGGATTTTCCCATGCTGCGCGCTAAGATCGACAACTTCAAAACGGCGGTCGCGCAGATGGATTGGACGCCATGGTTGATCATCGGGCTCGGCGCGTTGGTGCGCGTTTTGTTTCTCGCGATCAAACCGCCGCACTTCGACGAAGGCATCAACGGTTGGTTCGTCGACGCGCACATCGTGAAGCAGGGCTTCTATCGTTACGACCCGACGAACTATCACGGCCCGCTCCACTTCTACGTGCTCTTCCTTTTCAAATGTCTCTTCGGCCGAAATCTCTGGGCGCTGCGCATGCCGGTCGTGATCGTGAGCACGCTCTGCATTTGGCTCACGCTCAAATTCGAGCCGTTCGTTAGTCGCAATGTCGCGCGACTCGCCGCCCTCGCCATGGCCGTCTCGCCGGGTTTCGTTTTTTACGGCCGCTATTCCATTCACGAAGTCTGGCTCGTGTTGTTCTCGATGCTGTTCGTGCTCGGTCTGCTCGGACTCTGGCGCGTCGGCACGTTGAATTATCTCTGGTGCGTCGGCATGGGCGTGGCCGGAATGATCCTGACGAAAGAGACCTACATCATTCACATCGGTTGCGCGCTCATCGCCATTCCGGTGTTGCGCATTTCGACGAAACTCAATCCCGCGCCCGACGCGAAATGGGTGAAACAAAAATGGGACTATGTCGATCTTGCCGTGATCACGTTCGTCGGCGTCGCGCTCATCGTCTTCTTCTATTCGGGCACGTTCTTTCATTGGAACGGCGTGAAAGACATTTTCGCGGCCTACAATCCGTGGTTTAAAACCGGCAGCGAAGGTCATGGCCACGATAAACCGTGGTACTATTGGCTCAAACTCATCGCGCAATACGAATGGCCGGTGCTCATCGGACTCGTCGCGTGCGTCTTTTGTCAGCAGCTCAAAAATCTCAACCTGCGTTATCTCGCGATCTACGGCGTCGGCACGCTCATGGCGTATAGCATCGTCGCTTACAAGACACCGTGGTGCATCATCAGCATCGTCTGGCCGCTGCT
>JBEEGX010000146.1:0-23671 GCA_041167105.1 Verrucomicrobiota bacterium | reverse complement strand
TCCGCCATAAAATTCGGTTGGTTTGGAGCGCAACGCTTATCCCACGGCTCGCCCCACCGCAAGTAAAAGAATTCGCGATCTTGTCACCTCATTTCGGCATCTCACCGCACCGCGAAAATGGTCGCGTGTGTTTTACTTCGCGCCGCCTTGTCGTAAAAGAACCTGATGCCGCCAGAGGAGAAAGCGCCGATCGATCTGCTCGATCTCAAATTGCTGCCGGCGTGGGTGAAAGAAACGCCGGATGCAAAGGCGTACGAGCATTATCAAGGCGAAACGGAAGAGCGCGGACGCGATCAACGAGACAGAAATCGCCGGCCACCGAGCACCGATCGCCGACCGCCGAGACCAGAAGGCAGAGATCGCGGGCCGCGCCGTCCGCAAGATCGACACCGTCGCCCGTCCGGCCCGGACAAAGATCGACAACGTCCACGTGAAGATCGACCGCGTGCGCCCGAAAAGCCGCCACTGGACATTCCGATTCGATTCGTTCCGCAAACGAACGCATTCGAAAACGTCGCCGCGCAAATCAAAGGCGACATGCTGGCGTATTCGTTGTTCTCGCTCGCGCGCTTGTTTTTACAGAAAGCCGAGCGCTACGATGTGCATCTCGCGGCCAAACCGGAGACGCCGCTCTATCAGTTAGGCGAAAAGGGAGCGATCTCCGCGGACAAACAATTTCTCGAGAACAACGCCTTTCGTTTCGCGGAGAAAGATTTTTACAAGATCGACATCTCACAGTCGGACCCGATCAAAGGAAATTTCACCGCCGTCGCGCGGGAACGTGTCACGGGAACAATTCTCGGCCCGACGAACTATCACGATTATCAGCGGAAGCTGCGCGGACTTTTCGAGCAACGTTTCAGCCGGCGCATGAACTTTCAGGAGTTTCAGCGGCAAATCGAGATCGTGAATGACGCTGAGCTGGTCGAGAAATGGAAGCAGGACGCGCAAACGGTCACGACGTTCACGACGTTGCGCGAAGAAACGCCGCAGAGTTTCACCAGCGCAACGGAAGCGGAGAAACATTTCCGGCAAAATTATCTGCCCAATGTCGTGCGCACGATTGAGGAGACGATGATCGACGGCGTAACGAGTCGCAATTTACCAGACCGTGCGTTGCGGAGCGCGATCGAGAATGCGTGGACCGCGCAAACGCGCTCGCCGTCGCAAATGATGGCGGAGTTGTCGAATCGACTTCGCGAAGCCGGGCTGCACATTTTTCGGCATCGCAAGGGAATGCTGTTCGTTAGTCCGGTGCGGGTGCGGCCGTTTGCGCACGAAGAAGCCGGCGTGTCGGCGCAAGTGCGGGCGATTGTCGAAACGATCGCGGCGAACCCGCGCACGAATCGAAAAGATTTCGCGGAAAAGGTACTTGTCGATCTTAGCGGAGAAGAATTGGAAGCGCGGAAGCTTTCGCTCGCGTCCGATTTGAAGTGGTTAATCAGCGAAGGCTACGTCATTGAATTCAATGACGGGTCGCTGGATTTGCCGCGCGCGAAAAAACAAGCTCCTGCTCCTATAGAGGCCGGCGTGTCGCCGGCAGAAAATGCGGCGACGCCGCAAAGCGAAACACCCGCAGCCGACACGGCTGCCGCTACAGAAGAACCTGCCGCCACTACAGAAGACAGCGAGCCCGCGGAGATCGGCGGGAGTTAGATCGCGCCGGCTTTTTTGAGTGCGCGATACGCGCCGTTCTTATTAATGGTCTTGAGACCGCGCGCCGTGACGCGGACACGCACAAATTTTTTCAGCTCCGGCACCCAGATGCGATGTTCTTGCAGATTCGGATTAAACCATCGCGGCACATTCTTCGTGACGTGACGACCGACGCCGCCCTTCTTCTTCGCCATACCACGGCGATGAATGATGCTGCCGCGCGTGGGCCGCGCACCGGTGATGGAACAAACTTTTGACATAGCGGGGAAAGGACGCGCAACGTGCCGCGCACACGTGGCGGCGTCAAGCGATTGTTGAACAGACAATGCGTGCGAGAGTCAAAATGTAACTCGCGTAATTTGTCACGCGTGTGCAAGATCGACATCTTCATTTGAAGCGACATGCAAAAATCTAAACTGCGAATCGGAATCGTCGGCGCGGGCGGAATCGTTCGGCAACGCCATTTCCCGGCGCTGAAAAAAATGTCCGATGTCGATATTGTCGCCGTTTCAAATTCCACCTACGAAAGCAGCGAGAAGTTTTGCGCGGAGGAATGTCCGTCCGCCACGCCGATGCGGAATTGGGCCGACCTGCTTGCGCTGCCCGATCTCGACATCATTTGGATCGGCACGCCGCCGTACATGCATTCGGCTGTAACGGAGTCCGCGCTGGAAGCGGGCAAGCATGTTTTCTGTCAGGCGCGCATGTCGACGGACCTCGCGGAAGCGGAAGAAATGCTGGCAACGTCGAAACGTTTTCCGGAATTGGTGACGATGTTATGTCCGCCGCCGTTCGGGATGCGCGGCGATCTGCTGATGAAAAAGTTATTGGCCGAAGGTTCCATCGGCAAGGTGCACGATGTGCGGCTGCAAAGTTTCACCAGCAATTATCTGAATCCGGAAGCGCCGGCGCATTGGCGGCAGAAGATCGAGATCAGCGGACTGAATGTGCTCACGCTCGGCATTTACGTTGAGGTGTTGCAACGTTGGTTAGGCGACATTAGCGGCGTGTTCGCGCGCGGGAAAGTTTTGCGCGGCGATCGGCGCGGCTACGAAGTGATCGTGCCCGATTTGCTCAATGTGCTCTGTGCATTCGAGAGCGGCGCGGAAGGCGTGCTCGAATTCAGTGGCGCAAATGTGAGCGACGAAACCGATCGCTTGGAGATTTACGGCGACAAAGGCACGCTGGTTTACGATTTCGGCACCGACAAAATTCGCGCGGCCAAGTACGGCAGCCGCGAGTTCGACGATGTCGATCTTCCATCCGACCTAACAAGCGAGTGGCGCGTGGAAGAAGATTTCATCGCCGCTGTGAAATCGAAGGGGCGCAATCGTCCGCATCCGGATTTTGAAGACGGCGTGCGTTACATGCGCGTCGTGCAAGCCGTGGCCGACTCGCGCGCGCGCAACGAGTGGGTTGCGATAAAGAAGTAAAATTTGTTAGGCGTATGCGCGTTCGCGTTGGGCTCCTGTGTTGCGTTCTTCTCCTCGTGTCGAATTTATCGGCATCGCGCGTTCATATTCTCGTACTATGGAGTTGGAAACCCGCTGGTCAGCCGTGGCATTACACGCTGACGTCTAATCGTCCCGATCACGTCGACTACGCTGCGATTGTACATTCGCGAGATGTTTGCGTGGGCGAAGCCGCGTTGGAAGCGCGGCTTGCTTCGTTACCGCCGAATCATCACGCGGTCTGGCACGAGGGGCCACCAAAGTCCGAACTTCGTTTCCCTCCCGAAACTGTTCGAAACCGCGTGATTGCGATCGCGCGCAGGCACGGCGTTGTCATCGAGGCTATCCCCATGCTTGACGAACGGTCGTGACGAACTGGAGTGCGAATCGCCGCGCCATGATCTAATTTATGTCGTTATCCTAACGACTCAAAATTTCCCGACCTCCCGAAACCACCGCAACGCGCGCGTCACCTCGGCCGGATTCAATTCGTGGCCGCCGGGATAAATTCCGAGGCGGATTTGTTTGAAGCCGGCGTGTTGGATCAACAATTGCACGGCTTCGTGTTTCGCCAGCGGCGCGCGCGGGTCGCTCAGGCCGGCGCTAATCCAGATAGGCGTGTTTAGAAAATCCGGCGGCGGCTTGAATTCGTTGTAAGCGGGCGTGAGGCGGTCCTCGTTGATGCCGCCGAGAAAAATTCCGGAGATTCGCATGGTGCCGCTCTTCGCCAGCATCGCGCTGAGGACGCAGCTGCGTTTCGCGCCGCCGGAAAATCCCGCGAACGCGATCGGCCATTGCGCCGACTGCGGCCATTCGCGGCGAATGTCTTCGAGCGCGGCCGCGGTCATCGCGAGCCGCCACGGTGTCGAGTCGTGGTTAGGCCTAATCGTCGCGTCGGTCGCGAGCACAATCCAACCTTCGCGCGTCGCCGGCTGCTCGTACCATTTCGAATCCATCGGGCTGGTGCGGTTCGCGTCGGTTGTCGATGTAACGATGAGAATCGGCCACGCGCGCGAGGGATCGAAGTTCTTCGGCGCGGTCAAAACCATTCGGCCGGCAGGCGGTTTCGGATTTCCACCTTCGGCCGCGTAGTTCTGGAAATATTCGTCGACGGGGAATTGAATGTCGGCGGTATGACCGGGAACAATTTCGTGGCCTAACAAACTCGCGGCGTCGATCTGCCTAACGAGTAGGCACAAGATCGACAACTGTAAGATCGACAGTCCGAGCCGGACGGGCATTTTCAATGCGCGCCGAAGATGCGCGCCAGCGCGTAACCGGCGAGACCAGTCGCGGGCAACGTGAAAATCCACGCCCAGACAATGCGTTCGACCACGATCCATTTCACGCCGCTGAAACGTTTCATCGCGCCGACGCCCATGATCGAAGTTGAAATGACGTGCGTGGTCGAAAGCGGAATGCCGTAAAGACTCGCGGCTTGAATGATAACCGCGGCGGTCGTTTCCGCCGCGAAGCCGTGCACCGGCTGCAATTTCACCATGCGATGGCCGAGCGTGCGAATGATACGCCAGCCGCCAGCGGCGGTGCCGGCGGCCATGGTAATCGCGCACAAAATTTTCACCCATAGCGGCACCGCACCGAAAGTCGGCGTGCGCAAAAATTCCAGCCACGGTGGCAAATGATCGAACGCGCGCGCTTTGGTTCCGGTGACGAGCGCGAGCGTGATGATGCCCATGGTTTTTTGGGCGTCGTTCGTCCCGTGGCTGTGCGCCATCCACGCTGCACTCACGAGTTGGAGTTTGCCGAAGGTGGAATGCACCGCCCACGGCGTGAAGCGATGCAGCGTGATAAAAAGGACGAACATCAAGAGTGCGCCGAGAACGAATCCCGCCACCGGCGAGCTCAACATTGGCAGGACAACTTTCGGCCACAGACCGGTGCTCCATTTCAACACGCTCCAATTTCCGTGCGCGGTCGCGAGCGCCGCACCGCAGAGTCCGCCGATGAGCGCGTGACTCGAGCTCGATGGCAAACCGACCCACCACGTGACGATGTTCCAGGTGAATGCTGCGACGAGCGCGCACAAAACCGTGCCGAGTGTGACGACATTCGTGTCGACCAAACCTTTGCCGATAGTTGACGCGACCGCGCCGCCTAACAAGGCCCCGGTAAGATTGAACACCGCCGCCATTCCGATGGCCTGACGCGGCGTGAGCACCTTGGTTGAGACGACGGTCGCGATCGCATTGGCGGCGTCGTGAAAACCGTTGCTGAACTCAAAGACGATCGCCATCAGGACGACCATGAGAAAGATCAACATGTCGATCTTGCGCGAGCAGCGCGGTCGTTAGGAATACTTCAGCACCGTTTGCAGGACGATGTTGCCCGCGTCGCGGCAGCGATCGATCACCTTCTCGAGCAACTCGTAGAGATCGCGCAGGAACATGATGTGCCTGGCGTCGTAATTGCCCTGGTAAAGATCGCGCAAAAGCTCGAGCTCGAGATCGTCCGCGTCGCCTTCGATCGTTTGCAGTTTGTCGTTCATCTCGCGCGCGGTCTTGATGTCCATGCCGGTGCGCAACTGCTTCACCATCGCCATGACCGCTTCGGCCGCTTGATCGAGCAGGCCGACTTGTTTGCGAAAACTTACCTTCGGCAAATCCTGCGGACTGATCAGCATGCGTTCGCCGATTTTCTCCACCGTCTTGGGGATTTTGTAGAGCGCGGCCGCGAGTGCTTGAATGTCTTCGCGCTCGAGGGGCGTGATGAACGTCTTTGATAACTCTTCGGTCAGCTGTTGCGTGATGCGCTTGTCTTCGCGCCGGCTTTCGGCGAAAGCCGCCAGATCATGAGACGAATTTTGTTCGTCGAGCTTGTGCAATAGATCGACAAGGTGATGCACGCTCGAATCGGCCTGTTGCGCGCTGGCTTCGAGCAAATCGAAAAATTTTTCGTCGTGTCCGAGCAATCTGCCGATGGAAATCATAAGCGTCTCGTTGTTACAACATCGCGCCGCGCATGATGAGCAAAGCGATGCTGAAGTAAATAATTAATCCCGTAACATCGACAAGGGTGGCCACGAACGGCGCCGACGAAGTCGCCGGGTCCGCGCCGACGCGGCGCAGCAGAAACGGCAGCATCGAACCGGAGAGCGTTCCCCACAGCACCACGCCCACGAGCGCGATGCCAACGGTGAACGCGACCAGCGGCCAATGTTCGCCGTACGGTTGGCGATGAAAATAATAGTCGGACGCCATTGCCCAAAAACCGACACGCAAAATGCCGATGACGCCGAGGATCAGGCCTAACAACAAGCCGGCCTGCAGTTCGCGCCGCATCACCTGCCACCAATCGCGCAACGTCACTTCGCCCAGCGCCATCGCGCGAATCATCAAAGTCGACGCTTGCGAACCGGAATTGCCGCCGCTGGAAATGATGAGCGGAAGAAAGAGCGCGAGCACCAGCGCTTTCGCCAGTTCTTCCTGATAATTTGCCATCGCTGTCGCGGTCAACATTTCGCCGAGGAACAAAACGATGAGCCAGCCCGCGCGCTTCTGCACCATGCGCAAAAGCGAAATGCGCATGTACGGTTCGTCGAGCGCTTCCATGCCGCCGAATTTCTGGATGTCTTCGGTCGCTTCTTCTTCGGCGACGTCGAGCATGTCGTCGCTCGTCACGATGCCGACGAGCACCCCGCTAAGATCGACAACCGGCAACGCCGCGCGGTCGTACTTACGGAAAACATTCAACGCGTCTTCCTGCGAATCGTTCACCTTCAGCGCGATGAATGCTTGATCGCGAATCTCGCTCACCTTCGCGGTCAGCGGCTTGAGCAAAAATTCGCGAATGCGCACGTCGTCGATCAATTTCCCGCGTTCATCGACCACGTAGAGGAAGTTCAACGTTTCCGTGTCGCGCCCGTGTTCGCGCACGTAATCGAGCACGCGTTGCACCGTCCAATCTTCCGGCACGGCGATAAAATCCGGCGTCATTAATCGCCCGATGCTGTCCTCCGGATAGCCTAACAACCGCGTCGCGATGCGGCGTTCCTCCGGCGTGAGCAATTGAATCAACTGCCGCGACGCCGCGCTCGGCATCTCCTCGAGCAACGCCGTGCGATCGTCCGGCGACATTTCGTTCAGGATCGCGACCACCTGCTCGTGCGCCATCGCGTGCAAAAGTTCCTGTTGCGTCTCCGGTTCGAGATATTCGAACACGTCGGCCGCCAGCGCTGCCGGCAACACCCGGAAAATAATAACGCGATCGTCTTCCGGAAGATCGACAATCACCTCGGCCAAATCCGCCGGCGGCCAATCGGCAAACGTCTCGCGCAAGCCCGCGAAGTTGCGCGCATCAATCAGCGCTTTGATTTCCGGTGCTAAGAGTTTGCCAACCATAAGCCGCCCGCGATTGTCGCCCCGAGTTCTAACGCTCCTCTCCGCGCTTGGCAATCAGCCGAAACGCGGCAAAATGATTTTCCCGATGCCTGCCACCGCGACCGCTTCCATGATCCAACGCAAGATCGACAATGGCATTTGCGTGCTCACGTTCGATCGACCCGAATCCGGCGCGAACATTTTCGACGCGCCGACCATGCGCGATCTCGACGAACATCTCGACGCGATCGAGAAGGAGTCTTCGTTAGGCGGATTAATCATCACCTCGGCCAAGAAATCGATCTTCATCGCCGGCGCCGATTTGAAAACTTTGTTGAAGCAAGCACAGAGCGGCGAGCTGCGCGCATTCATTGCCGAAGGCCAGCGCGTTTTTAATCGCATCGCCGCGCTCAAATTTCCGACGGTTGCCGCGATTCATGGCGCGTGCGCCGGTGGCGGATATGAGATCACGCTTGCGTGCGACTGGCGCATCGCGTCCGAAGATCCGGCGACGAAGATTGGGTTGCCCGAAACCAGCCTCGGACTTGTGCCGGCGTGGGGCGGCTCGACGCGTTTGCCGCGATTGATCGGCGCGGAGAAAGCGGCGGAAGTAATTTTGAAAGGCAAACTGTATTCGGCGCAGGAAGCGTTGAAAATCGGTTTGGTCGACGAGGTCGTGCCGCGAGATGAACTTGTCGATCTTGCGCGGAAGAAAATTGCGGCGGGCAAACCGAAGCGCGAAGCGCCGACGACCCAAGCGCAGCTGAAAGCGCCGCGCGTTTCCGGCAATGAAGCGCCGCGACGCGCTTTCGAGATCATCAACAAAAACGCGCCGATCGATGAATCGTTGCGCATGGAGCTGGATGCGATTGTCGATCTTGGCGAAACCGAAGCGACACAGAATTTGATCCGCAATTTTTTCCTCGCGGACAAATACAAGAAGGGCGCTTCGAAAACGCCGGTCGAGAAAATTGTTCACGCTGCAGTCATCGGCGCCGGCGTGATGGGCTCGGGTATCGCGCAATGGTTGAGCGCGCGCGGTGTCACCGTGATTCTGCGCGATGTCAGCCGCGAGTTTGTCGATCGCGGTCTCGCGAACATCGACAAGACTTACGCCGATGCGGTGAAGCGCGGCATCATGTCGGAAGAAAAAGCGAAGGAAGGTCGCGCGCGGATTATTTGCACGACGGCGCATGTGGAATTGCGCGACGTGCAGATCGTGATCGAGGCCGCGTCGGAAAAGATCGAGATCAAAAAGGAAATCTTCCACGAACTGGCGGCACTCGCGCCGAAAGCGATTCTCGCGACGAATACTTCGGCATTGTCGATCACTGAACTCGGCGAAGAGAGCGGCTGGCCGGAGCGCGTGATCGGTTTGCATTTCTTTAATCCGGTCAGCCGAATGAAATTAATCGAGGTCGTGATCGGCGAAAAAACTTCCGAGGAAACGCGCGACCGCGCGCTCGCGTTTGCGCGGCAGATCGGGAAAGTGCCGGTGCTGGTGCGCGACAGTCCAGGGTTTCTCGTGAATCGAGTTTTGTTTCCGTATCTGCTCGATGCTGCGGAATTGTTCGAAGCCGGGGTGGATGCGGACAAGATCGACAATGCGCTTTTGCAATGGGGCATGCCGATGGGGCCGCTGCGTTTGATCGATGAGATCGGCGTGGATGTGACGGTGGATATCGCGAACACTCTGGAGAAGGCGTACGGCCGCCGCGATCGCACGGCGAATATTTTGCAGGAGATGCTAAAAGCGAAACTGCTCGGGCGAAAAAGCGGCGCCGGTTTTTACAAGTACGAAGGCAAGGCGCAATCGGCTAACGAATCGCTCGAGAAATGGCGCAAGACCGGCGCGAATGAAGATGTCGATCTTACAAACCGGCTCGTATTGTTAATGGTGAACGAAGCGGCACGATGCGTGGAAGAAAAGGTTGTCAATTCGCCCGAAGACGCCGATTACGGAATGCATCTCGGCACCGGATTTCCGGCACATCGCGGCGGGCCGCTACGTTTCGCCGATCATTTCGGAATCAAGCGCGCGGTTGATGAACTGGAGAAACTTGCGAGCACGGACAAAAAATTCGCGCCGTGCGAATTGTTGAAGCAGCACGCGCGAAATGGGACGAAGTTTTACCAGTCATGAAATCGCCACTCGAAGCGCCACAAAAGCAAGTGGCCGAAGAAACCAGCGCAAGATCGACAATCGACACGTCGAAGATGTCGAAGGGGAAACGCGAAGCGCTGGAGCTGGCGGAATCCTCGCGCGATCCGCTCGATGATCGCGGAAGTTTCGCGAGCAATCTTTTTATCGGTCGTTACGATTTCGACCGCATCTATCCGTATCCGGCGCAAAGCGCGGAAGATCGACAAGCAGGCGAAGAATTTTTGCGGAAGCTGGAAGCGTATTTGCGCGATCATGTCGATCCGGATGAGATCGATCGCACCGGCGAAATTCCGCCGGAAAATTTTGCGGGGCTGGCGGAGATCGGCGCGTTCGGCATCAAAGTTCCGCCGAAATATGGCGGGCTCGGTTTGTCGCAATCCAATTATGGACGCGCGGCGGTTTTGTTAGGCAGTTGGGACGGCAACGTCTCCGCGCTCGTCTCCGCGCATCAATCGATCGGCGTGGCGCAGCCGTTGATGTTGTTCGGCACGGAAGAGCAGAAGCAAAAATATCTGCCGCGCGTGGCGGGCGGAGAAATCTCGGCGTTCGCATTAACGGAAACGCACGCGGGGTCCGATCCGGCGACGATGAGTTTGAAAGCCGAGCCTAACGAGGACGGGTCGGAGTACGTCCTGAACGGCGAAAAACTCTGGTGCACGAACGGCGTGAAGGCGGGCGTGCTCGTGGTCATGGCGCGAACGCCGTCGCAAATGGTGAACGGCAAGGAGCGCAAACAAATCACAGCGTTCATTGTCGATGTTGATACACCGGGATTGAAGATCGCGTATCGCTGCCGCTTCATGGGACTGCGCGCGCTCTACAACGCTGTGGTCACGTTCGAGAACGTGCGCGTGCCGCGCGAAAATATTATCGGCGGTTTGGGCAAAGGCTTGAAAGTTGCCCTAACGACATTGAACACTGGCCGGCTCACGCTGCCGGCCGCGTGCGTGGGCGTTTCGAAACGGCTGACGGAGATTTCGCGCAAATGGTCGACCGAACGCATTCAATGGGGCGTGCCGATCGGCAAACACGCCGCCATCGCCGGCAAAGTCGCGGAGATGGCGGGCAACACGTTCGCGATGGAAGCGATGACGTTTCTCACTTCGTCGTTGCTCGATCGCAAAGCCGCCGATCTGCGCATCGAGACTGCGATGTGCAAAATGTGGGCGACGGAAATGACGTGGAAGATCGCCGACGACGCGATGCAGGTGCGCGGCGGGCGTGGTTACGAAACCGCGCATTCGTTAGCCGGACGCGGCGAGGAACCGATCGGCGTCGAAAGATTTCTGCGCGATTGCCGCGTGAACACGATCTTCGAAGGCTCGAGCGAAATCATGCGGTTGTTCATCGCGCGTGAAGCGCTCGATCCGCATCTCAAAGTCGGCGGCGCAATTTTTAATACGACGTTGCCGAAATCGGAGCGCTTCAAAGCGGTGCTGGGCTCCGGAAAATTCTACGCCGGTTGGTACCCGAAGCAGTGGTTGCCTAACGGATCGGGCAAGATCGACAATCTCCATCGCCATTTGCAGCGGCACGTGGCCTACGCGTCGCGCACGAGTAAAAAACTGGCGCGAGGATTGTTTCACGCGATGGCGCGATTCGGACCGAAACTCGATCGCGAACAACTACTCCTTTCGCGCTTCGTCGGCGTCGCGACCGAGTTATTCGCCATCAGCGCGACGTGTTCGTTCGCGCAGTACAAGATCGACAATGGCGAACCGCGCGACGAAGTGCTCGCGCTGGCCAACTACTTCTGTCGCTCAGCGCGGATGCGGATCGACAATCATTTTGCCGGCACCCATCGCAACGTCGACAAACGCGGTTACGCGCTGACGCAGGAATTGCTCGCGGGCAAACACGCGGTGTTGCGCGAGGGCATCGTCTAACTGGCACCCCGTCTGCTCAAGACAGCGCGTGCTCGCGCTGGTTTTGTTGGGAATCGCAGTGCTTTGTGCGCTTATTTCGCGCGCGCTGTTAATCACCGCTGCCTTGCGCATCAGTGTTTGGTGGACGCTCGGCGTGCTCTGCCCGTTTGGCCCGATGTTCTTTCGCCTGAGTTATCCGGACGAAGCACGACGGTCCATGATCTTTCGTTATGCCACGCTCATCTGCGTGGCCGGTTATTTTGTCAGCGGCGGCTTTTCACCGAGCCTCGCCTATTATAAAAGGCGAGTGCCGCGGCAGCAGCCGCCGAAGCAGACCGAGCCGAGCGGTTACGCGATCGAAAAAGTTCCGGCCAAGGTCATGCCGACACCGAAACCGACGCCGACCTTGGATGAACGGCGCGCGGCGAACGCAAAGGAATTCGAGCAACTGCGCAAATGGGCCGAGTCGCTGCGGATTCGCAAACGCGACCTGCTCCACAGCGATGTCGAAGGCAATCGAGAGTACGTTGTCGATCTTGCGTTGTATAATCAGGCGCTGACGAAAGCGACCGAAGACCGCAACGCGCTTTCGGGCGCGACCGCGAAATAGTCAGGCGGAAAACTCGCGCAGGACGAGCGAGACGTTCGAGCCGCCGAACGCGCTCGAGTTCGACATGACCACGCGCGGCGCGTGATCGTTAGGCGCGGCCACGATGTTCAACCCCGCGCATTCGGGATCGAGCTCAGTGATGTTGATCGATGGCGGCGTGAATTTTTCTTTGATGGCCAAGCAACAGATGCCGGCCTCGAGTGCGCCGGCCATAGAGAGACCGTGACCGGTCTGGCTTTTGGTCGTGCTGACGAAAGGCGAATGCTTTTCGCCGAACACGCGCTCGATGCCGCGACATTCGGCCGGGTCGCCTAACGGCGTCGCAGTGGCGTGCGCGTTGATGTAATCGATTTCGCTAAGATCGACATGTGCATCTCGCAGCGCTTCGTTCATGGCGCGCGAGAGACCTTCGCCGTTCGGCTCGGGCGCGAGCACGTCGTAACCATCGGACGATTGCCCCCAGCCCATCGCTTCGGCGTAAATCTTCGCGCCGCGTTTTTGCGCATGCTCCAGTTCTTCGACGACGAGCACAGCGGCGCCGCCGGTCGCGGCGAAACCGTCGCGCTTCACATCGAAGGCGCAGGGATATCTTGTCGCGTCGGTCGCACTCGTTAGGGCGCGACAAGCTCCGAACGGAAGAATGCTGAAGAGATCGCAGTCCTCCGCGCCAACGACGAAGACGACATCTTGTCGATCTTGCCTAACGAGGTCGACGGCGTGACCGAAGGCAACGGCCGAACCCGAACAGGCGTTGACGAATCCAGTGGCCGCACCCTTGATTTTGAATGCGGCCACGAGATTGAAATTGAGCGTGCCGGCGATCGCGCGCGAGACGCCATAAGGATGACACTGGCGGATCCCTTTCTTCACCATGACATCGACACTGAGATACATGGTCCGCGTCGAACCGGCCGACGCACACATCATTCCGGTGCGCGGATTGGAAACGTCGTCCGAATTCAAATTCGCGTCCGTGATCGCTTCGTTCATGGCGAAGTAGGCGAAGACGCCGTGCGGCGGAAGTCCGCGCAGGACGGTGCGCGGAATCGTTAGGCCGTTTGGAAACTTCCACGCGTCGCGATTCTCGCCCGGAATATCAAAACCTTTGACCGTGCCGGCGAGTTTGTAGGGAATTTCGGGCCGATCCAGCTCGGGATGAATCTCGATGCCGCTGCGTTGCGTGCGCAGACTTTCGAGAACTTCTGCGCGGCTATTGCCGATGCTGCTGATGAAACCGAGACCGGTTACAACAGCGCGCCGCAAGATCGACATCTAACTTTGCGCGGAAAGCGCCTGGACTTTTTGGCGAAGCAAATTGGTGGCGTCGTCGAAATTTTTCAGGCCGCGCAACTCGTTGTCCGTGATGTCGAGACCGAGCGCGTCCTGAATATCGAGAATGATTTCCATGAGCGTGACCGATTCGATGCCGAAAGCGTTGAGCGATTTCATCGCTTCCGGCGCCTTGTCGCGCAATTCCGGCGGAAGATATTTTTCAACGATGCCGGCGACGATGGTCTGCACGAGCTCGGGCTTGTGCGTCTGGCGGTACTCGCGGATGGCGTCGAGCGCCTGCGGATTCAGGTTGAGGAAACGTTCGTCAATGTCGGGGTCGTTCATGTCGATCTTGCGTGGTCGTTAGGGGCGCGCCGCTCGGCTTGCAGCCGAATCCCGCGACGCGGCCAGAAAAGTAATTGTGCGCTCCAGCCGGGATCGGGTGAATCCGGCAGGTCGGCGAATTTCCATTGCTGTGCGATGGACGCAAGCACAAGAATCGTTTCGAGCATGGCGAAATGTTCGCCGAGACAACTGCGCGCACCGGTGGAGAACGGCAAATAGCTGCCGCGCGGGAGACGGGAGCGGAGATCGTTTTCCCAACGCTCGGGCTTGAACGCATCCGGCTCGGGAAAGAATTCCGGATTGCGATGCAGCAGCCATGGGACAATGACGAGCTCCTCGCCGGTCTCGATGGTGACGCCCTCGAGCTCGACATCGTGCAACGCTTCGCGGCCAAAGACCCAGACCGGCGGATACAGACGCAATGTTTCGAGCACGACGCGCTCGCAAAATTTTAGATGCGGCACGTGTTCAATGCCGGGAGTGGCTCCAGCGGTCACGCTCTCGATTTCGCGATCGATTTGTTCCCGCGCGTGAGGATTGCGCGCCAGCAACCAAAACATGCAAGAGAGTGTCTGGGAGGTGGTGACGTGTCCGGCGAGAAGGATAGTGCGCAGTTCTTCACGCAATTGCTCGGGCGGCATCACGCCGGCGCGCTGCGCTTCGAGCAACACTGCGAGCAAGTTGCCGTCCGATGGATCCGACGGTCCTTCATCGGCGATTTGCGCACAAATGCGGTTGATCACTTCATTGGCTTCATTGAACGCGGCGACATCCACCGGAGCGCCGCCGAGTTTCGTGTTCAAACGCAGAAGAGTCGAAACCGCTTCGCGGACTTCGTTCGTGCGTTCTTCACTAAAGGAAATGGAGAAAAGCGCGCGGGTGACAATTTGGATGGTGAGCATGTTCATTTCGCGGCTGAAATCGATGACACCGTTCTGCCATGCCTTCTGCCGTTGCCGCGTAAGATCGACAATGATCTTTGCATAACGCGGAACGACGCTCGGCTGCAAAGGTGGTTGCGCCACTTTGCGCATTTTGCGATGCGTTTCGCCATGACTGCCGATGAGTCCGGTGCCGAAGATGACGCGGAAGCTGTCGTTGAAAGCCCATTTGGCGAAATCGGCTTCGCGCACGAGCAGAATCTCGCGGACGATGCGTGGATCGTTCACGAAATAAACGAGGCGATCGCTCAAAATGTAGTGGGCGAAATCGCCGGCTTCGCGCGCGAGACGCGAATAGAAGCCTAACGGATCGCGGGTGAGCGCGATGCCATTGGCCACGGGCGAACTATCGGGCAAAGTGGGCGGAAGTTTTTTCTGCAAGATCGACATCGTGGGCGTGAGACAGTAAGAGATTTCCTACTTTAGTGGAAATAAGAAACGATGCCTGACAATGAAGTGAAAGTGCGCGAGCCGTGGCCCGACGAAATGTTTCGGGCGCAACACATGTTGCGGACGCCATTCTTGTTCGACTCAGCTCCGTTTCTTCTGGTGGCAGCGAGCGGACGAGTGGAACGATTCATCGGCGTCCTCGCGTTGACGGAACGGCCGTTACAGCACTTGCAGGCGAGCTGGCTGAACATGCGCGTGCTGGCTCAACAGGAGGTAGTGGGACAAGAATTATTGCAGCGCGGAATGGATGAGGCGTGGCGCCGCGATTCGCGGACCGTTTATTTCGCGCAGACGGTGAAAGACGATTCTCCGATGGCCGACGGTCTTCGCGCGGCGGGGTTTAAATCAAATGCCGTCCACGAAGTTTACGAGCTGGATGCGCGAGCGTTGTTCGCACGGATCGATCGCATTTATCAGCGCCTGCAGACGCGAAATTCTTTACCGACGGACGTGGAGCTGACGACATTGCAACGCAGCATTGTGCCGAAAGTGCGAAAGTTTTTGCGCGATAATTTACCGGGCAGTGCTTCGACGCTGGCGCACGAGACGGCCGGCTACAAGGCGGAGCATTCGGTGGCGCTATTGCAAAACGATGAAGTGAAGGGCGTGGTGCTGGGCCGGCGTCGCGGCAATGTCGCGCACACGGGATTGCGGGTGGTGGCGAAGGAATTGCGCGGCGGTTCCGGCTGGGTCAATCTCCTGATGATGCACGCGACGCTCGCTTCCGGTATGGAAACAGGTCTTGAGATGGCGCGCTTCGAATTCGATCCGGAACTGCATCACGACACGCAACAGTTTGCCGCATTGCACGGCGGGCGTTTGGTTATGCGGCGCTCCTTGTTCCGCGCGGAGAACCCGGCAAAGAAAGAATTAACCGAGGTTACTTCGCAAGGCTAAAACGGCGCCGGCAGTGATTGTCGATCTAACGAAACGCGCAACAAGCGAGTGTCGAAGTCTGTTAGTCCGCGATCGCGAGGCGCGAAAACTTCCTCGGCCTTCAAAAAAAGAATTGACGGAGTTTACGGGCACCGCTTACAAGAAGCGACGTGAACACACCTTCCCGTAATCTCTCGCAACGGCTCGTTCTTTATGCTTTGGGTGCTGGCGCTGTCGTCGGCGTCGCTTCCGCGGGCAATGGCCATAAGAAGAAAAACACAATCCACTACTCCGGCCCGGTGGAATTCAGCGGAGATACCATCTGGTTTGACTTAATGGACCAGACATCGCCAACGTCTTATCCCTATTATGGCGACGATTTTGAACTCTTCTCCAGGTGCAAAAGCGGACAGAATGGCTTCAAAAAGGGCGCGTTCGTCAAAGGCAAGAACAACAGCTTCGAAAAGTCGAAGATTGCGGTAACCGAGGGCAAATTCCACGAGCCGGATGCAATTGAATTTCACGCCGGCGACACCATTGGGACCCAGGACTTCTGGTTCTACGGGTTCATGGACTCTTACGCTTACAATGCGAACAGCGAAAACTTCTACCATTTTGGTCAATGGCAAGTGGGCGATCGCGGATTCCTCGGCTTGAAAATCATAATCGATTGCAAGAGTTACTTCGGCTGGGCCGATGTCACGCTGAACACTCTTGATTGCGAAGGCGGCCCGGTGTTTACCCTTCACAGTTACGCGATTAATACCGAGCCTAACGAGAGCATCGCGGCTGGTGAAAAGAAAGCGAAGAGCAAACATTTGCATCTCGCGGCGCCAACCTGCACGCCAACTCCTACACCCACTCCGACACCATCACCGATAACGGGCGCGGGCGCGGCGATGAGTCTGCTCATCATGGGCGCGGCGGGAATTGGCTCGCTCAAGCAACGCCGGCAGTAGTTGTCGATCTAACGACAGCCTGTAGTAAAGGTTTGTGATTCGGCCGGCGTCTCGACGGAAAGTCCTTCTTGTCGGCTGGGACGGCGCGGATTGGCAAGTCATTCAGCCGCTGCTCGATCGCGGGGAAATGCCCGCGCTCGAGCGCGTGATCAATGGCGGCATCATGGGCAATCTGTCCAGCCTGCGCCCGATGCTTTCGCCGATGTTGTGGACGTCGATCGCGAGCGGCAAACGTCCCTACCAGCACGGCGTCCACGGTTTTCTCGAAGCCGATCACACGCTGAACCAGGTCGTCCCCGTCGGCTCCACCACGCGCCAATGCAAGGCGCTCTGGAATATGTTGAATGACGCCGGACTGAAGACGCAGGTCGTCAGTTGGTTTGCAAGTCATCCGGCCGAACCGGTCGATGGCGCCTACGTGAGCGAACGTTTTTCGCATCCGGTGCCGACGCAATTAAGCGATGAATGGAAACTGTCGCCCGGCACTGTTTATCCCGAGCGTTTGGCGGAGCCGCTGGCGAAACTTCGTGTCCGCCCCGAAGAAGTGCCGGGCGAAGTGCTCGCGATGTTCATCCGCGGCGCGGACAAAGTGAATCAGACCTACGACAAACGGTTGCACCTGCTCGCCGTGAATCTGGCCGAAACTTTCACCGCTCATGCCGCCGTCACTTACCTGCTCGAACATGAGCCGTGGGATTTCACCGCGGTCTATTATCATGCGGTCGATCTCATTTCGCACGATTTCATGCGCTTCCATCCGCCGACGTTGCCCGGCGTTTTCCAAAAGGAATTCGAATTGTATTCCGACGTCATCAACAGCACCTACCGGCTGCACGACGCCATGCTCGGCCGTTTGCTCCAGCTCGCGGGCAACGACACCACTGTCATTCTCGTTTCCGATCACGGATTCAAAAGCGACGAGCGCCGTCCGCTCGCGTTACCGGACACTCCGGCTGCGATCACGGCCTGGCACCGCAATAACGGCATCATCGCCATGCGCGGCGAAGGATTGAAGAGTGACGAACTCATCCACGGGGCCAATCTTCTCGACATCACGCCCACGATCCTCGCCCTTTATGGCTTGCCCGTGGGAGACGATATGGATGGTCGCGTGTTGCGCGAGGCGTTCGTTAATCCGGCCGAGGTCGAGCGCATCGACACATGGGAAAAGATCGACAATCAACCCGAAAGGCCGTCGCTGCCCGTGCGCCGCGTGCCGAGCGAAGAACGCGCGCTCGTTAGGCAATTCATCGACCTCGGTTATGTCGCCGATACCGCCGACGATCCCAAAGAAGCGATCATTTCGACCGAGCGCGAGAACCGCTGGTTCCTCGCGCAATCCTACCTCGCCGCCGGGCACGATCTCGAAGCGTTGCCGCTGCTCGAAAGTGTCTACGAAGAGTGGCCGGAGCGTTGGGATTTTTGCAGCGAGCTCGCACTCTGCCAAATGCGTCTCGGTTTGATCGAGGAAGCGCGTGAAACATTCGGCGGCATTCTCGAGAACCAACGCAACGCCGTCGCCTTGCTCATGTCCGCGAACCTCGAGTATCGCAGCCAAAATTTCGACCTCGGGCTCAAGCTATTAGAGCAGGCCGAGGCGCTCGATCCCAAATCGGCGGCTCTGCAAAATCAACTCGGCGCCACCCGCCTGCGTTTGCGCCAGCATCCGATCGCCGAGCAGGCATTTCGAAAATCGATCGAGCGCAATCCCGAAGAACCGCAGGCCTATGTCGGCGTTGCCTTCTGCCGCTTGCGCGCGCGGGATTGGGAGCAGGCCGCCGATTACGCTTTGCGCGCGATCGCCATGCGTTTCGAGCTCTCGCTCGCTCATTATTATCTTGGCATCGCGGTCGCGCGCCTCGGCGATGAAGTGCGCGCCATTCAAGCGTTCGAGACATGTTTGCGTTACAAACCCGGCTGGCATCCGGCGCATCGTTTCCTGGTTTATCTCTACAAACGTCAACCCGGCCGCGAAGCCGATGTTGAAATCCATCGCGAAGTTCTTCGCGGTCGTTTCGAGCGTCGCGAAGAAGCGCAAAAATTTCGTCAGCAAATGCGCCGCGAAGCTGCCCAACGCGGCCGCGTCCGCGCCGAAGCGCGCGCCGAGATGCGCCGACGCACCCGCGCCGCCCAGGCGGAGAATCAACCGCTGCAGGAAAGCATCGAGCCCACCGAATTCCTCATCGTCTCCGGTCTCCCCCGCTCCGGCACATCCCTCATGATGAACATGCTGAATGCCGCCGGCGTTCCCATCATGACCGACAACAAACGCGCGGCCGATGAAGCTAATCCGCGCGGCTATTTCGAATGGGAAGACATCAAAAAACTGCCGCGCAATTCTCGCATCATCGAGCGTGCCGCCGGCAAAGCCGTCAAAGTCATTTCCATGTTGCTGCCCTCGTTGCCGCGTAAACACCGTTTCCGCATCATCTTTATGCAGCGTGATGTCGAGGAAATCGCCGGCTCGCAGCATAAAATGCGGAAGCATCTTTCCGGGGCGGAAGCGGAAGACCCGCAAAAAATGGTCGCCAGTTTGGCGCAACATCGCGACCGCGCGCTCCATCTGCTTCGCAATACGCGCACGGTCGAGCTTCTTGAAATCGATTACACCGATCTGCTCGAAAATCCGCGCGCTGCCGCCGAGCGTATCGCCGAATTCGCTAAGATCGACAACGACAAGATCGACAACATGGCCGCGGTCGTCGATCCGTCCCTGCGCCATTTCCGCAGCAAAAGCGAAACCGCGGACGCCCCGGTCGGTTGACCGTCTTTGCCCCTGAGATTACTCTCAGCGAATGAGTGTGCCGCCCGTGCTCACGGAAGCGGCTTCGACTCGGAGCCGCTCAGTTAGCAAAAACAAAAAGATCGATCCGTCGCGTGTCCTCGACACAATCGGCGAACACGTCTTGCTCGACGGCTTCAAGATCGTCATCGATCTCGAGAAAAGCCGCGGCTCCTATTTATATGACGCGGCCAACGGCCATCGTCTCATCGATCTCTACGGCTTCTTCGGTTCGCTCCCAGTCGGGTTCAATCATCCGCACTTCGACGATGTCGATGTTCAACGGAAGCTTTCGCGCGCCGCCAAAGTCAAAGTCGCGAACTCGGATGTTTACTCCGAAGCCTACGCCGAATTCATCGAAACTTTTTCGCGCGTCGTCGGTCTTCCGCCGCTCGAGCGGTATCTCTTCATCGATGGCGGCGCGCTTGCGGTCGAAAACTGTTTGAAAGCGGCGATGGATTGGAAGGTGCGCAAAAACATGGCCGCCGGTCGCGGCGAGCGCGGCACGGATGTTTTGCATTTCCGCGACGCGTTTCACGGGCGCACCGGCTACACCATGAGCCTAACGAACACCGATCCGCGCAAGACGGATTTGTTTGCCAAGTTCGATTGGCCGCGCGTGTCGGGTCCGCACATCGACTTCTCTTTGCCCGAATCCGAACGCGAAACGGATGTGATCGCGCGCGAAAAAAAGTGCGAGGCCGAGATTCTCAGTAAGATCGACAAGAGCAAGATCGACATCTGCGCCATCATTATCGAGCCGATCCAGGGCGAAGGCGGCGACAATCACTTCCGCCGCGAATGGTTCAAAACGCTGCGAAAAATTTGCGACGAGAACGACATCCTTCTCATCTTCGACGAAGTGCAATGCGGCATGGGCGCGACCGGTCGCAATTGGTGCTGCGAACATTTCGATGTCCTGCCCGACCTGCTCGCGTTCGGGAAAAAAGCGCAGGTCTGCGGCGTGATGGCCGGCCCGCGTCTCGACGAAGTGAAGGACAACGCGTTTCGGTTGCCCAGCCGATTGAACTCAACATGGGGCGGCAACTTCACTGACTTCGTAAGATCGACAATCTACCTTGAGATCATCGAGCAAGAGCATCTGGTCGAGAACGCCGCCAAAGTCGGCGCATATTTTCTCGATCAATTGCACGCGCTGCAAAGCGAATTCGAATTCATCAAAGGCGTGCGCGGTCGCGGCATGTTCCTCGCCTTCGACCTGCCCGACGCGCAAACGCGCGAAGATATGTGGAAAGGTTTGTTCGATCTCGGCGTGCTCACATTGCGCTCGGGCGAAGATTCGATTCGCTTCCGGCCCGCGCTCGACATGACCGCGGCGGTTGTCGATGAAGCGATGGAATTGATGCGGAAATATTGCCGCACGCGCCGCAAGTAATCATGCAATCCATTCTCGAAAAACTCGGCCTGGCCGAGGAAAATCCCGGAGTCTTCTGCGGCGAATGGCGCGGCGGTGGCGCCAAGATCGACAAGTACTCGCCGATCGACGGGCGCAAGCTCGCGAGCGTGCGCACGACGTCGGACGACGATTACGACACCGTCGTTAGGCGCGCACACGAAGCGTTTTTGAAATGGCGCGCGACGCCTGGGCCGGTCCGCGGCGAAACCGTGCGACAACTCGGCAACGCTTTGCGCGAACACAAACGCGAGCTCGGTCAGCTCGTGACCATGGAATCGGGCAAGATCGTGGCCGAAGGCGAAGGCGAAGTGCAGGAGATGATCGACATTTGCGATCTCGCCGTCGGCCAATCGCGCATGCTTTACGGCCTAACGATTCAATCCGAGCGCCCATCTCATCGTTTGATGGAGCAATGGCATCCGCTTGGCATCATCGCCATCATCAGCGCATTCAATTTTCCGGTGGCGGTCTGGTCGTGGAATGCGGCGCTCGCGTGTGTCTGCGGCGATGCGACCATTTGGAAACCTTCGGAGAAAACTCCGCTCACTGCGATCGCGGTCACAAAAATCGCGGAGCGCGTTTGCCGCGAGACGGGCGCCGATCCGGCGATCTTCTCCCTGATGATCGGCGACGGGCCGAGCGTCGGACAAAAGCTCGCGCAAGATCGACATATTGCGCTCGTGTCGGCGACTGGATCTGTCCGCATGGGAATGCAAGTCGCGCCGACGGTCGGCTCGCGTTTAGGCCGGGCCTTGCTTGAGCTCGGCGGAAATAACGCGCTCATCGTCGCGCCAAGTGCCGACGTCGATCTTGCCACGCAATCGATTTTCTTCGGCGCGGTCGGAACGGCCGGGCAGCGTTGCACGTCGACGCGACGCGTTATCATGCACGAATCGGTCGCGGACAAAGTGCGGAGCAACTTGTTAGGCGCATACAAGAGCGTGCCGATCGGAAATCCTTTGGAGAAGAAAACGTTGATGGGCCCATTGATCGACAAGCAAGCTGTCGATCTTGTGCAGCAATCGATCGACCGATTGAAAAAGGAGGGCGGCGAAATTCTTTATGGCGGCGACAAGCTCGATCTGCCCGGTGGTTGTTACATGAAGCCGTGTCTGGCAAGCGCGAAACCGAACTTCGAGATCTTGCAGCACGAAACCTTCGGACCGCTGCTGTATTTGATGACGTATCGCGATTTCGATGAAGCGATCTCGATTCACAACAACGTTCCGCAGGGATTGAGCTCGTCGATATTCACAAGCGACATGCGCGAAGCGGAGAAATTCGTAAGCGCGGTCGGGAGCGATTGCGGAATCGCGAACGTAAACACGGGAACGAGCGGTGCGGAAATCGGCGGCGCATTCGGCGGCGAGAAAAATACCGGCGGCGGACGCGAGAGCGGAAGCGATTCGTGGAAAAGTTATATGCGGCGGCAGACGAACACGATTAACTTTTCGAGCGAGCTGCCGCTGGCGCAAGGAATCCAATTCGGCGCCGATGCGGGCAGCAGCACCGCGTAAGATCGACATATGGCAACATCGACAATCACTTCCGAAGCGGCGGAGACGGAAACGAAATTTGAATGGCCGCTGTGTTACGAGGCGGAAAATTTCATCCTTAACCGCATCGAAGCGTTCACGGGGAAGAACAGCTTCGCGCGGGAGTTATCGCGTCGGATGCGCGACGAAACCGGAACGCTCATTCTCGATTGGACGGATTACCTGTTGCTGCCGGCGAGCGATGAAAAGGCGCTGCGCGAAACCGGTTTCACCGAAGATCCGCTGGCGGGTGCGCCGGACGCGCAGAAGCAACTCTGGCATCCGGACGCTATGTTGCCGCGCGTCTTGATCGCGCCGACGAATGCGAAATATCCGCTCGCGCTCGGTATTCGTGCCGATTACGTGGCGGATTTTGCGAGCGTTCACGGAATCACGAACGAAATCGAAGGTGCGCCGTTCTCGCGATTTCGGCGAATGCTCGTGAGCGAAGAAAACGGGGCACGTTTCGAAGTGATCGAGCGCCGCGGTTATCGCGGATATGTCGCGAAGGAGGCGGACGCAAAAGCTTTTCTGGCGGCGCGTGATTGCTGGCAGACTCGGCGGCGATGTTGGAACGATGATTTGGCGGGAATGAAGGATGGGCTCGCGCGCATTGAAAAAATGGTGGCGCTGGTTGGAAAAGATTTGGCGTGTCATCTCGTGTTCGAAGAAGAACGGCGCTATTGGGAAAAACGGAATCGCGCCGGCACGGAGCAAAAACGGCGACAGGATTCGTTAGGCCTGGGGTGGGCGAACCACGACCACCACACCTACCGATCTTCGCGAGAACATTTTGTCGATCTTATCAAAGCGTGGGAGCTGCTCGGCTTCCATCGCCGGGAACGTTATTACGCCGGGAAAGAAGCCGGGTGGGGCGCGCAGGTCGTCGAACAGCCGGTCGAAGGCATCATCATCTTCAACGATGTCGATCTTAACGAGGACGAAGTGGAGGCCGATTTCTCGAGGAAGGCGCTTCCTTCGCAGCGGAAGCTCGGCACCATTGGTTTGTGG
>JBEEGX010000145.1:0-8128 GCA_041167105.1 Verrucomicrobiota bacterium | reverse complement strand
GTTTTCTCCGTCTCGTCGTCGTCGTGCCGTTTGTCGAAGAAATCTTCTGGCGTGGATTCCTATTGCGTTACTTCGTCGACGCGGATTTCACGCGCGTGCGGATCGGTGCCTTCAGTTGGTTCTCATTTCTCGCGGTCGCGACGTTGTTCATGCTCTCGCACGCGAGTCCGGATTGGCCGGCCGCGTTTGTCACCGGTGCGCTCTATAATTTGGTCGCGATTCGCACCCGCAGCCTCACCGCCTGCGTGGTTACTCATGCGGTGACGAATTTGCTTCTCGGCCTCTGGATTATGCAGACGCGGCAATGGGGATTTTGGTGAGCCAGCGGCACCGCGCGTGCTCTCTAAGATCGACATGTGGCAGGCCACGTTCACCCAGAAGGTTATTCTTTGCGCCGTTCTCGGATTTCTCGCGGCGTCGCTCATTGAATGGGGCAAGGTCTTTGTCGAAGGCGCCGATGACGCGCTGAACAAAGGTTACAAGCACCATTCCGTCATGGGCGACGGCCACTAGGCGAAACGCATTGCTGCGCGCGGCGTAACGAATAGTTTGCGTTACGCAAAATGAAGATCGGTTTCGCGCAGATCAATACCGTCGTCGGCGATCTTAACGGCAACTTCGATCGCATCCGCGCCGTCTACGAACGTCTGGCCAACGCCGGCGCCGATCTCGTGCTCACGCCGGAATTGTGCGTGACCGGTTATCCGCCGCAGGACCTCGTCTTTAAATCGCGATTTGTTCCGGAGACGCTCGAAGTCGTGCAACGCTTGCACACGCTCGTTAGGCCGGGTTGCGCGTTGCTCGTCGGCTTTGTCGATCGCAACGAAGGCCGGGGCAAACCGTTTCACAACGCGGCGGCGATTCTCGAAGCCGGAAAGCCTTTGCGCAAAGTTCACAAATCGCTTTTGCCGACCTACGACGTGTTCGATGAAGATCGTTACTTCGAACCGGCGGCGCAGGTCGCGCCGGTCGACGTCGCCGGCAAAAAAATCGGCGTCACCATTTGCGAAGATATTTGGACGGAACATTACCTGCCGCGGCCACTCTACGATGTCGAACCGGTGCGCGCGTTGATGGAGCAGGGCGCGGAGCTCATCGTCAATCTCAGCGCGTCGCCGTTTCATTTGCACAAGCCGGGCATTCGACGCGAGATGGTCGGCGCATTGGCGCGCGCGTATAAGCGCCCGATTTTTTATTGCAATTCCGTCGGCGGAAACGACCAACTCATTTTCGATGGCAATTCCATCGCGGTGAACGCGAGTGGCGAATTGATCACGCAGCTTAAATCTTTTGCCGAAGACGAGGCCATCATCGACTCCGCCGAAAAAGTACATGTCGATCTTCGCGAACGTCCGCTGGCGCAGGACTTGTTCGAGGCGCTGTCGTTAGGCCTGCGCGACTATCTTCACAAATGTAATTTCAAATCCGCCGTGCTTGGTCTCAGTGGCGGAATTGATTCCGCCGTCGTTGCCGTCATCGCCGCGAACGCCCTCGGTCCGGATTGCGTCACCGGCGTCGCCATGCCCACGCAATTTTCTTCCCGCGGCAGTGTGGATGACGCCCACGCCCTCGCGAAAAATTTGGGTATTCATTATCTCGAGATCCCGATCACGAAAACATTCGATACTTTCCGCGAAGAGTTCGCCGAAATTTTTCGCGGCCTGCCCGAAGACATCACCGAAGAAAATATGCAGCCGCGTTTGCGCGCGATGACGTTAATGGCGCTGTCGAACAAGTTCGGTCATCTCGTCTTGAGCACTGGAAACAAAAGTGAGCTCGCGGTTGGTTATTGCACGATTTACGGCGACATGGCCGGCGGTCTCGCCGTCATCAGCGACGTGCCCAAAACGATGGTTTACGAGCTCGCGCGCTGGATCAATCGCGACCGTGAGATCATTCCAAGATCGACAATCGAAAAGCCGCCGAGCGCGGAATTGAAGCCGGACCAGAAAGATTCCGACACGCTGCCGCCCTACAAAGTGCTCGACGAAATCCTGCGCCTCTATGTCGAGGAAAACCAGAGCGCGCGAGACATTGTCGCGCACGGCTTCGAAGAGAAAGTCGTGCGCTGGGTCGCGCGCCGCGTCGATCTCAACGAATACAAACGCGAGCAAGCCGCGCCCGGATTAAAAGTCACGACGCGCGCGTTCGGTTTGGGACGCCGAATGCCGATTGCGCAGAAGTATGTGGGTTGAGCGTTAGAGCGACGGGACGAGTGCAAAAAATATTTGCTTGCGCTGTTATGGTGATATAGCTATATAGCTCACCATATGAGAGGCAAGTTGGGCAATGGAGTGCAGGATGAGCCGTGAATGGCATGAACATCTGCCGATCTATCGCCAGCTTCGCGAGCGTGTCGTTCATATGATTCTCGACGGCATTCTCAACGAAGATGATGCGTTGCCGTCGGTGCGCACGGTCGCGGCGGATTTTCGCGTCAATCCGCTGACGGTGTTGAAGGCGTATCAGGAATTGGTCGATGAGCAGCTGGTCGAGACGCGGCGTGGTCTCGGCATGTTCGTGAAAACGGGCGCTCGCGATCGATTATTGCAGGCGGAGCGTCAAAAATTTCTGAACGAACATTGGCCGCGGATTGCGGCAACGATTGAACGGCTTGGGTTGACGCAAAAAGAATTGGATGTGGCGGCGACGCGGCGGTCGTCGAAAAGCGGAAAGGAGAAGCGTTAGCGATGGCCTGTATTGAAGCGCGCGGTTTGCGGAAAGTCTTCGGCACGACTGTCGCATTGGAAGATGTCGATCTTACGGTGGACGAGGGACGTATCCTCGGAATCATCGGCCCGAACGGCGCGGGCAAAACGACGGCGCTGAACGCGATCCTTGGCCTCACATCGTACGAAGGCGAATTGAAGGTGCTCGGGCGTGATCCGTGGAGTTCGCGCGACGAATTGATGCGCGATGTTTCCTTCATCGCCGATGTGACGGTGTTGCCACGATGGATTCGCGTTACGCAGTTGCTCGATTACGTCGCGGGCGTGCATCCGCGCTTCGATCGCGCGAAAGCCGAAAATTTTCTGGCGAAGACGAGAATCAAACGCACGAGCAAGGTGCGGCATTTGTCGAAGGGCATGGTCGCGCAATTGCATCTCGCGCTCGTCATGGCGATCGACGCGAAGTTGCTGGTGCTGGATGAGCCGACGCTCGGGCTCGACATTTTATTTCGGAAACAATTCTACGATTCGCTGTTGAACGATTACTTCGACGGCGGGCGCACGATTCTGGTCACGACGCACCAGGTCGAAGAGCTGCAGGATGTCCTAACCGATCTCATTTTCATCAATCACGGCCGCATCGTGTTGAAGTGCAGCATGGAGGAATTCGAATCGCGATATGTTGAGGTGATGGTGAATCCCGACCAGCTCGCGGCCGCGCGCATGCTGAAGCCGATACAGGAGCGATCCGTGTTCGGGCGCAGTGTTCTTTTGTTTGAAGATGTCGATCTTGCGCAGGTCTCGGCGCTTGGCGAAGTGCGCCGGCCGAGTATCGCCGATCTGTTCGTCGCGGTGATGACGAAGGAGCAAAAATGAACACGCCGCCGCCATTGCCTAACGAACAGCGCAAGTGGTCGCTGACGCGGCCATTTTATTGGTCGGTCTGGCGCGAGGTGTGGGAAAATTATTCCATCTGGATCGCACCGACAATTGTCTCCGCGATCATCTTATTCGGTTCCTTGGTTTCGTCGTTTTATCTGCCGGGCCGCAGACGCAACGCGATGTTGCTGGACGAAGCGCATCGGCGCGCCGCGATCAAGATGCCCTACGATATCGCGGCGATCATGCTGCTCCTGACCGCCTTCATCGTTGGGGTGTTTTACTGTCTCGACGCCCTGCACGGCGAACGCCGCGACCGCAGCATCCTCTTTTGGAAATCGCTGCCGGTTTCCGATCTAATGGCCGTGCTATCGAAGGCGACGATCCCGTTGGTCGTGCTGCCGCTCGTGACTTTCGCGATTACGGTCGTGACGCAATTCGTTATGCTGCTCATCAGCACGGCGGTGCTCGCGCCGAGCGGTCTCGCCGGAACGACGTTTCAAAACTTCAATTTATTTCGTGAGTCGTTCGTTTTGCTTTACGGATTGATCGCGATCGCGCTCTGGCACGCGCCGATCTACGGCTGGGCCTTGCTCGTCTCCGGTTGGGCGCGGCGCGCGACATTTCTTTGGGCGGTCTTGCCGCTGCTCGCGATTTCGTTTTTCGAGAAGATCACGTTCAACACTTGGCATTTCGCTTCGATGGTGGCGGACCGCATTGGCGGCTTCGCGCCTGAAGCGTTCGTGTTCACTCCGCATACCAGTGCGCAAATCACTCCTGGAAAATATCTGAGCACGCCCGGTCTTTGGCTCGGATTGATCGTCGCCATCGTATTCGTGGTCGCTGCCATTCGCATGCGCCGTTACCGCGGACCGCTTTGATCGACAATCACATTTAGGAGAAACAAATGAACGCAAGCCTAACGACAGAGGTTTCGCCGCATTTCAAAGCGCGGACGGCCGGCATTTTCTGGTTGCTCACGATGGTGCTGGGCGGATTCGCCGCGGTTAATGGCGACAAGCTTGTTGTCGCGAAGGACGCCGCGATCACCGCGACCAATATTCTGGCGCACGAATCCCTATTTCGCTGGGCGGTTGTGAGCAATCTGCTCGCGACCGTGTCCTATCTCGTCGTGACGCTGCTCGTGTATGTTTTGCTTAAGGCGGTAAATAGAAACGTCTCGCTGCTTGCGGTGTTTTTTAGTCTCGCGGGCTGCGCGATTTCCGGAATGAGTTTCGTCCTGAATCTCGCCCCGCTTAGTGTTCTTGGCGGCGCGCAGTCCTTTAACATCGAACAGTTGCAGGCGCTATCGCTCATCTTCCTGAAATTGAATGCGCAGGCCTTCAACATCAGCATGTTCTTTTTCGGATTACACGTCCTCACCGTCGGCTGCCTCATTTTTAACTCGACCTTTTTGCCGCGAATTCTTGGCGTGCTCCTGTTCATAACGGGAGTGTGTTACCTGGCTAACGGCTTCGCGAATTTTCTCGCGCTTCCGTTCAAAGCTTATCTGTTCCCGTTCGTTGCGGCGGGCGGCTTGTTCGGTGAAGGATCGCTCACCGTTTGGTTTCTGGTTAAAGGCGTAAACGTGCAACGATGGAAAGAGCAGGCATCGTTAGGCCAATGAAGCGAGTGTTTGAAAAATCGTCATCACCACGGAATTGACTCAACCGGCCACCTAACAAATGAAAATGAAATCAATCTTTAAATGGACAGTGCGCATCATTTTGATAGCGCTCGCCTTAGCCGGTATCGCGATCTTCATCGCCTACTGGACCGAGAAAAACGACTGCGATCGCCTAACGAGCAATCCGGCTAATCCGATGAAGGCGATCGTTCATTGCGAATACGGCATTCAAAACCTACAGGTGCGCGATGTGGAGAAGCCGACCCCGGACGACAATCAATTGCTCGTCCGCGTCCATGCGGTCGCGCTCAATCCGCTCGACGGCCATTTCGCGCGCGGAATGTTGCTCGCGCGCATGATGGGCGGCGGCTTGCGCAAACCGAAGGACACGCGCTCCGGCGTCGATTATGCCGGGGTGGTTGAAGGCGTCGGCAAAAACGTGACGCAATACAAAGTGGGCGACGAAGTGTTCGGCGGCCGGAACGGCGCGTTCGCACAATACGTTTGCGCGAAAGCCGATCGCGGCGTCGCACTCAAACCGGCGGCCGCGACATTCGAAGAAGCGGCCGGATTACCGGTCGCCGCCATCACGGCGTTACAGGGATTGCGCGATCGCGGTCACGTTCAGGCCGGACAAAAAGTGTTGGTTAACGGCGCGTCCGGCGGCGTCGGCACCTTCGCGGTGCAAATTGCAAAGGCGATGGGCGCGGAAGTGACCGGCGTCTGCAGCACGCGCAATGTCGATCTTGTAAAATCAATCGGTGCCGATCACGTGATCGATTACACCAAAGAAGACTTCACCACGGGCGATCAGCGTTACGACATCATCTTCGATAACATCCAGAACCATTCCTTGGCCGAGCGCCGGCGCGTCCTAACTCCGAAAGGCATTTGTGTTCTTGCCGGCATCGGTGGCGCGGGCTGGCGCGAAGATTCGTGGATGCATATCGCGCGATCCTTCAGCTCGCCGCTGCGATCGAAGTTCAGCGACCAAAAATTTACCTTCTTCATCGCCGAACTAAATCACGCTGACCTCGCCTATCTCGCCGATCTCATCCAAGCCGGAAAAATGAAGCCGGTCATCGATCGCACTTACAAATCGCTAAGCGAGATTCCTCAGGCGCTGGAGTATCTGGAACAGGGGCACGCCCACGGCAAAGTCGTGGTCGACGTGGAATGAAAGATCGACAATCGCCATCTCGTTAGGCAAATAAATTATACCGGACGATGGCGTAGATCGCGCGCACGCCGTCTTTCCAATTCACCTTCTTGCCTTCGGCGTAAGTGCGGCCGCTGTAAGAAATGCCCACTTCGTAAATCCGGCAGCGCGCTTTCGCGATCTTGGCCGTGATCTCGATTTCCAACCCGAAACCCTCTTCGCGCAGCTCGAGCTGTTTGACGACGGGCGCGCGGAACGCTTTGTAGCACGTCTCCACGTCGGTCAGGTTCAGGTTCGTAAACATGTTCGAGAGCAAGGTGATCACGTGATTGCCCACCATGTGCCAAAAATAGAGCACGCGATGCGGCCGGCCGCCCATGAACCGCGACCCGTAAACGACATCGGCGCTGCCGGAGAGAATCGGTTCGAGCAGAATCGGATAGTCGTTAGGGCTGTATTCAAGGTCCGCGTCCTGAATCACAATCACGTCGCCGGTTGCGGCGCCGAACCCCGCGCGCACGGCCGCGCCTTTGCCGCGATTTTCCGGCTGATAAATAATCCGATCGACGCTCGCGGAAAGTTTGTCGCGCAAAATGTCGGCCGTGCCGTCAGTCGAATGATCGTCGACAATAATAATCTCGATCGGCGAGATCGGCGCGGCACGGACGGCCGCGACGATTTGCTGAATCGTGTTGCGCTCGTTGTAACACGGAATAACGACCGAGAGCTTCATGCGAATGCTGACTGTGCCGCCGTTGTGTTAGCGTCATTAGCCTGGCGTTTCAATATCGGGTTTTTTCTTCCTGCAAGATCGACATGTTCATTGCGCGCAAAGGGGCGGGTGCGCGAAAAGCCCGCTTCCAATCCCGCACCACATCTGATTCACTGCTCGTTAGGTGACTCATTCCCCGTGAGTATTCAGTTCGAAACCCGATTCTGTCGGACGCGCTCGGTCAGCCTCGTCACTTTTTTTGTGCTAATTTTCGGTGGCAGCGCATTTCGCACTAACGCACAGACAATCACGACAACTACAATTGACTTTGGTAGTGGAGGGGACACCGGACAATATACCTCGCACGCTATCGTCGCCGGAAACCTCGCGATCGCGTACTACAACGTCGCGGACAAGAAGTTGATGTTCGCGCGCAACAGCGCGGCGGATGGTTCTGGAACATGGACGATTTCAGTGGTGGACAGCTCTAGCGATGTCGGCCAATTCGCCTCGCTGGCCATAATTAATGGCAATCCAGCCATCAGCTACCGCGACGCGAGCGGTCTTTCCGTAAAGTTCGCCCGCAACAGCGCCCCCGATGGCTCCGGCACGTGGGTGGTCTCGACGATTGATAATACCGGCAACGCTGGTTTGGGCACTTCACTCGTTGCCCTGAGCGGAGGGCCTGCCATAAGTTATTATGTTGCAAGCAGCGGAGATCTTAAATTCGCTCGGAACAGTGCGGCTGATGGGTCGGGAACATGGACAATAACCACAGTCGATAGCGCTGGCGATGTCGGTTCGGACAATTCGATGGCGATTGTGAATGGCAATCCGGCAATAGCATACGCCGATCAAACGAACGGCACTCTCAAGTTCGCACGCAACAGTGCCAGCGATGGATCGGGCACATGGACGTTTGCGACAGTAGAAACTTTCGCTGCGGGCTTTGGCGCGAGCTTCATATGCATGACCACGAGCGGGACCGGACAGCCAATGATCAGCTATCAGGTCGGCAACGCCGGCTTAAAATTCGCGCGCAATAGCCTGGTAGATGGGTCGGGTAGTTGGACGACTACGGT
>JBEEGX010000144.1:0-2888 GCA_041167105.1 Verrucomicrobiota bacterium | reverse complement strand
CGCCATTGCGGGTAATGCTCCAAATCATCGGCGACACGTTTTGAAACAAGAATGTGTCCAGCATCGCCGCAATCCATTACCCGTTGCGCCATGTTGATCCCAGCGCCGGCGATATTCGATTGCTCGTTAAGATCGACAACTTCATTCACCGGGCCGCTGTGAATTCCCATGCGAACATGAAGCTCGGGATGACCCTTCAGTTCCTTGCCGATTTCCAGCGCGCACAAAACCGGCGCTTCCGGACTGTTTCGAAAAACGAGCGCGCCGCCGTCGCCCGTTGGCAAACGTAGCAACTTCTTTTCTGCTTCAGCGAGACGGACCTGCTCGGTTCCGCGCACGATTTTCCTTAACGTTTGAATCTGCTCGCTCTGCTCGTTGATCGACAACTTCGAGTAGCCGACGATGTCGATGTACAAAACATGGCCGATCTCGAATTTCACATCGGAGGAAGACACGGACGGCATGCGCTCTTTTATCTAGAAGCTCGGGGCTGAACGAATCTATTTCGGCCCGATTACTTTTTGCACGAGCGCGTTGAAGCGCGGCTCGCTGCGCAGTTCGTCCAGTATCGGATCGACTTTGATGACGAAGAGATAATTGTTGTCGCCGGTTTGATACGCGCGCTCCAGTTCGGTGAGGGCGCGCTCTTTCTCGCCGAGGCCGACATACAGCAACGCCCAGGCATAGGGCGCGATGTATCGCGACTTCGCCTCACTCGTTAGGCGCGCAAGAATTTTTTGCGCGTCTTCCCTTTGACCGTTGCGTGCATAAGCCTGTCCGAGCATCGCGATCGAATAGGCGTCGTTGTTCAACTCCACTGCTTTCTGAAATTCCGCGATCGCCTCCTTGAGCCGGCCTTTGCGTTGCAGGATTCCGCCGAGATAATAGTGCGCGAGGAAAAAATTCGGATCGATCTCGAGAGTTTTGCGCGCGTGCTTTTCCGCTTCGTCGAACCGGTGTGCGCAGGCGTAGGTCCAGCTGTAGTCGGCATTGATGATGAGCGACAAGGGATCGAGCTCAACCGCGCGCTTGCCTTCGGCGATCGCCTGATCAAATCGGCCTAACGCCAGTTGCCCGAGCATGAGCCAATGATGCGCGGTGGCGTAGTTCGGCTTCAACTCAATGGCGCGTTCGAAATCGACAACCGCGTGCTCCATTCGCAACTCCAGCGTATCGAGTAAACCTTGCGATGCGTGGGCTTCGGCTAACGAATCGTCGAGCGCGAGTGCCTTGGTTACCGCCGCGCTGCCCGGCGCAATCGATTCTTGCGCCGACGCGCCGCCGTAGTTCGGCAACAGCATGTACGAATCGGCCAGCCCGGAATAGGCGAGCGCGTAATTCGGATCTTTCGCCACCGCTTGTTGGAAGTAATCGATCGCCTTGCGAAGATCGACACCACTTCGTTTGTTCCAAAAAAATCTACCTTTGAGATAAAGCTCGTACGCTTCCGGATTGTCCGTTGGAACTTTGGCGATCGAACTTTGCTCTGACCGCGTCAGCTTCGCCTGCAACGATTCCGCAATTGTTTTCGCGATCTCGCTTTCGACCGAGAAGATGTCGATCAAACGACGATCGTACGTCTCCGCCCAGAGATGCGCGTCGTTCAGCGCATTAATCAACTGCACATTCACGCGCACCTGATCGCCGACTTTTTGCACGCTGCCTTCGACCACGTGCATCACGCCGAGCTGCTTCGCGATCTGCGGCAAATTTTCCGGCGCGCTTTTGAAATGCTGCGTCGATGTGCGCGAGATCACTTTCAAATCGGCGACTTTCGCCAACCGCGTCAGGATTTCGTCCTGCACGCCTTCGCAAAAGTAGGCGTTGTCGGCATCGCGACTGAGATTATCGAACGGCAGCACCGCGATCGACTTGTTAGGAATCGTTGCCGCAGATGAAGATGTCGATCTTGCGCGAACGAATTGAAATACCAACAAGCCCGCCGCGACGACTGCAACCGCGATCGTTAGGGCGACAATCTTTCGTCCGGTGCGTCGCACGATCGATTTGTTAGGCTCGATCTCGGATTCGCGCTTGATTCCTTCCGGCGTGATCTCAAACGCCCACGAGAAAATCAGCGCCACCGGAAATCCGAAGATGACGATGATGATCAATATCTTCATCACCCACGGCGGCGCGTCGAAGGCCGGCAGGAAAATTGACGCCGCCTGAATCAACAGCCACGCGACAACCGCATACGCGACCGCGACTTTGTAAACGTTGCGTCGCTTCAACTCGCCGAAGAAATCCATTCGTTAGGTTATTTCAGTTGGTCGTCGGCCAGCCCCATCGTGCGCAAGAATGAATTCCAGCGCGGGTCATTGTGAAGATTTGTCAGCAGCGTATCGGTGCGCAAACCGGGCAGACCGGCGTCGCGTTGCCGGCGGGCGCGTTCCAGCCATTCGAACGCGTGATCTTTGTCATTTCGATATCCGTAAGCTTCGGCGACCTGATACGCCGCGGTCTCGCCAGTTTTTGCGATCAACTCCGCCAGCGCGGCTTCAGATTCCTGTACGCGTTTTTGGGCCCAGCGCGCGCAGCTGGCAATGAGAAGCCGCGCCCAATCGGCCGCATCTTGTTGCGCGGCGCTCGCCGCTTCTTCAAATTTGCCTTCCAAAAGATAAGTCTGGCCAACACCGGCATGGCCGAACGGTGCCGACGGATTCAACTCGACCAGCTTCGTGTATTCCGCCCTCGCTTCCGATTGCTTCCCAGCGACCGACAGATTGCCCGCGAGAAACGCCCGAGCTTGCGCGTTCACCGGGTCCAACGCCACCGCCCGGCGGTTAAATTCGACAGCCTGTGTCTTCTCGCCGCGAGCGAGCGCAAGGTTTCCCGCCTCCATCAACAACGCCGGATCTTGTGGCGCGAGGGCGAGAGCCTTGCGC
>JBEEGX010000143.1:0-13577 GCA_041167105.1 Verrucomicrobiota bacterium | reverse complement strand
TCGAGATCGATTTTCAGTGGAACGATCCATTCGACAAAACCAACGGAGTAACGACTGACTACAACATTTTGATTTTTGACGAGGATGGAAACTACCTCGCGCAATACTCGGGCACCTCGAACAACTTCTCCACGCAGGAAGCGATTGAGGACATCACGATCGAAAATCCGACCGATAACGATACGCATTTTCAAGTCGTCATTAGTCGCGCCGGGAACTCTCCCGCCACGCCGGTCGCACAAAAGCTTCGATACTTGGCGGCGGACGATTTCAACAGCGGTGCAGGTGCGACCGAGTATTACCAGGAAACGGCGCCTTCAACGTTCGGCAGAAGTTGTGCGGTCGGAGCGATCGGCGTGGGTGCCTACGTGTATGACAGTCATCCTTCAAATCCGCCGCGGCCGCCATTCACTCCGACGCTGGAAGATTCGAGCAGCTCCGGGCCGTCGACGATCGATTTTGATTCCTCGGGCAATCGGCTTGCGCAATCGGAAGTTCGTCAGAAGCCCGACGTGGCGGCACCGGATGGTGGCAATACAACATTCTTCGGATTCGATTATGAGGGCGACGGGCTGCCCAACTTTTTCGGCACCAGCGCAGCCGCGCCGCATGCGGCCGCAGTCGGCGCGCTGCTTTTACAAAAAGCTGGCGGGTCGGATTCGCTGACGCTGGCACAGGTAAGAACCGCCCTTCAGAGTGATCTCACGCACGATGTCGATCGATTCTTTAGTCGTGCGACTGGGCAGACGCGGGGACGCAAGAAAGGTAAACGAGCCATTCTTAGCGTTACCGGTTTGGGCAATGGTTCCAACGGTTCATCGATCGATCCCAACTTCTTCACCGTGAGGTTTACGCCGGGCAAAAATGGAGAAACGCTTCAGCAGGTCACCATTAATCTGAAGGAAGCCGGGCTAAAATTCGACACGACGCAAGCGACCGGTTTTCCGGCTACGCTCGGAACGTTGGTTGGTATCAGTCCTCAACAAATCTCCATATCAGCGCCAGCGGAAACCGTGAGCTTCTCGTCTCTGACATTGTCGTTTGCCGGCGGCAGCTTCAATGGAAACACATCGGTTTCCTTTGGTGTTGATCGTGATTTCATTGGCGATGGCGCAGGCAATCTGGGCGATCTTTTGGAAGGCGCGAGCATTCGAGGAATGACTAGCACAGGCGCGCAAATAAATGGCGTGTTCAGGAATCTATACGGATCCGGATTTACCTTTGCCGACGGGTTCGGATTGATTGACGCGGTTAAAGCGGCAGCGCACGTGCCGTAAAGTCGATTGTCGATCTTGGGGCGCACTCGGTAATTCGGCGGCCGCAAGTACACAAAAAGCCGCACCGTGGTTGTTGAACCAGGTGCGGCTCTGTTACTTGAAGGAATTCTTTTCTTAGCGAACGCCCACGCCGCCGCCCTGGGCCGCATGACCCTGCGCCGCGTGGCCTTGGGCCGCATGACCTTGCGCGGCGTGGCCTTGGGCGAAGTGTCCGCCACCTTTGGCGTCTTTGTTAGGCTTCAAATCACGAACTTTGATGGTTTTCTTGTTTTTCATATTAGTTTTCCTGTGTTGGTGTTGCTGTTGTTGTTGATTGGGTGATATCGGAGGCACCGAAGAACAACTGACGCCCGCCGAGCACGTCCTTTTTTGGAATCAGATCGTCCAGGCGGATCATTTTATCTTTCTTGCGCAGCCTTAGGCTGTTTCGCTCTCCGGCAGGCGCATCTTTTTTGTTCTTCATTAAACTCACGATGCCGCTCTATTAACACCATCCATGCCAGCAAATTTTGCCCATCCGCAAATAACAGCCTCTACCTCTGATTGCCAGCAACTTGCAAAACCAAAACTCCACATTTGCGTGAAATCAGCGAGGCTTATTTCGCTTCGCTTTAAATCCAGCCGTTGGCCTCGTCTTGTTGTCGGGCGGAGTTATTGTGAGGCCGTTCTCTTTTGCAAATGCCGTGCGAGTGTCGCCCGGGAAATTCCCAGCAGTTTTGCAGTCCGCCGTTGGTTACGATTAGTCTGATCGTAGACGTAATGGATGTGTCGTTGAACCGCACCCGATAGGGAAAGATCGACATCGTGCGTCGCCTGATGGTTGTTCGGTCGCACGACCGGTGAATCCGCAACCAGCGTCGCTCCTGTCGACGCAGGCTCGAGATCCGGCGGGAACACGACGTGATGCGGCATGATGACCTCGCCATCGCAGAATAAGGTCATTGTCCGCACCGTATGGCTGAGCTCGCGCAGATTTCCCGGCCAGGGATGACGCATTAATTTTTCCATCGCCTCTGGATGCATCGCGGTGATGTTTTTGCCTTCCTTAATCGAAGCGGCTTTCAGCTCGGCGGCGATAAGCGCTGGAAGCTCCTGAAGCCTGTGGCGCAATGGCGGGATGAGTAGAGTCAATCCATTCAGGCGTTGGTACAAGTCCTCGCGAAACCTGCCCTGGCGCACCCGATCCCGAAGAGAGCAGTTCGAAGCGCAGACGATTCGTGCGTTACTTCGCTGCATGCGTTCCGAGCCAAGTCGTTCGAATTCGCCGTACTCAAGAACTCGCAAAATCTTTACCTGCGCCAGCAGGCTCATGTCGGAAATCTCGTCCAGGAACAAGGTGCCTCCGTCCGCCAGCTCGAACTTGCCTTTCACACTCTGCTGCGCGCCAGTAAAAGCGCCGCGTTCGTGACCGAACAATTGACTCTCGAGCAATGTGTCGCTCATGGCCGAAGCGTTGAAGGAAATGAAAGGGCCCTTTTCGCGACCGGAAGAATTGTGAATGGCGTGCGCCAGTAATGTTTTCCCGGTTCCAGTTTCGCCTAACAAAACCACGGGCACATCCGATCGTGCGGCGAGCGTGGCCAGCTGAAGACAGCGCGCCATGGCGTCGTTCGTCGTCGCGTAATCTTCCACCCGCAGGGTGGTGAGCGGGGCCTGCATGACGATGTCGATCTTGCGAGCCTTACTGGCTCATGTTCTCGCGCAGTTGGTGAATGGGTTCGAGCACGAACTCTATCGGCGTGCGGCCGCCCACGATGATGTGCGCGTCGCCGCGCATGCCCACCCGCAGAGGCAGGTGCTTGCCGCGTTGACCGATTTCCATCCGGTCCAACGACGCCAACGCGACAAAATGGGCGCCGTCCGTTGAATTCACCGTGGACGGACTGATCCAATCCAGCTTGCCCGCCACCGTGCCGTAACGCTGATACGGATAAGCTTCGAAAAAATATCGGACACGCTGCGCCGCCGATAACTTCGCCAGCGCGGCCTCACTCACGATCATGCGCGCACGCGGTTGCGCATTTTCTGGAGATAATTGGCAAAGAATCTGACCTTGCTGGACAAAGCTGCCGACGGTTCGTTGGTCGAGCGAGAGAACGACCGCGTCGTACGGACTGCGCACGGTTAACAAGTTGTCCTTCGCGTTTTCCAAATCGGCTTTGAGCGCCGCGATGCGGTATTTGAGTTTTTCGATCTCCGCCAGGTGTTCACCGCGCGTACGCGCGTGCTCCGTTTCCATTCGTTGTCGATCTAAGTTCGCCTGCTGGACGGTGCGTTGCGCCACGCTCATATCTTTCTCTGACGCCGCCAGATCCAGTCGCATCCGGATGAGGTCGACCTCGGAGAATCCGCCCTGCTTCGAAAGCTTCTGCATCCGTTCCATCAAATCGCGACTCGTCTTGGCGTGGTCCTCACGAAATTTCACCTCGCTTTGCGCCTGCTCGATCTCGGATTGCTTCATGCTCATTTGCGAAGTGTAGGCCGAGTCGCTGCGGGTGAGGCTCTCTTCTTGCGTGTGCAAATCTTCCGTCAGCGTCCGCATCTGTGTGTCGAGCCCGCGAATTTCATCTGAGCGCAACACGAGCAACTCGGCGCCTTTTTTCACCACTACACCTTCGCTTACGGCGATGTGGGTGATGATTCCGGCATGCGCGGCCTGAACGGGATCGGAGCCGGTCGCCGGGACGAGAACAAATTGGCAGTGAACCGTCTCCGGCAGCTTCACGATAATGGCCGCGACGAACGCGAAGAAGAGAAAGCCTAACAACAGCCAGGCGGTAAAACGTACGATCGCGGGCGGCGGATCCTGTGGCAACATTTCCGATTCCGTATCGAGCGATCCGCTTTGGTTTGATTCAGTCATGTCGATCTTGTCGTTGTCGATCTTGCGTTAAATGCCGAGTTGTTGACTCGAGAGGTAGTAATAGAGGCCGCGTTGCGCCATCAGTTCGTCGTGCGTCCCGACTTCGGCCACGCTTCCTTTTTCCAAAACCACGATGGCGTGCGCTTCGCGGATCGTGCTCAAGCGATGCGCGATCACGATCGTCGTTCGCCCCGCCATTAATCGTCCAAGATTATCCTGGATGGCGCGCTCCGATTCAGTATCGAGCGCGCTGGTCGCTTCATCGAAAATCAAAACCGGCGGGTTGTTGTAAATCGCGCGCGCGATCGCAATGCGCTGTTTCTGTCCGCCGGACAACGACAGACCGGACTCACCGATTTTCGTTTCGTAGCCTAACGGAAGTCGCATGATGAAATCGTGCGAGGCGGCGGCCTGCGCAGCGGCGAGGACGCGGTCGAGGTCCGGTTCCGGATCGCCGAACGCGATGTTGCGCGCGATCGTCTCGTTAAACATGTGATTTTCCTGCAGCACCATTCCGATGTGCCGCCGGACATCGCGGTAATTCAGGTTCTTAAGATCGACATGGTCGAAGTAGATTGTGCCCTCAGTCGGCTCGAGCAGACCGGCGATGAGCTTGATCAAGGTCGTTTTGCCGCAACCACTGCGGCCGACGAACGCCACCATACGGCCCGGCGCAAGATCGAGATTCACATTCGTTAGGATGTTCGGCGATTCCGGGCCGCCATATTTAAAACAGACGCCCTTCAATTCGATGCGGCCTTCCAAACTATGCACCGGCACCAAACGCGAACGATCATGTCCCTGTTCCGGTTCCTGTTCGAAGATGTCGTTGAGCCGATTCAACAGGACGCTTGCGAGTTGCATGCTGTCCCACACGCCGAGCGTGCGCAGGATTCCGCCATACGCCATCGCCGTGAGCGAACTGAAGGCAACGAATCCGCCGACGCTCAAGCTTCCGTGAATGACTTGCGTCGCACCGACGCCGAGGAAAATCACCGTCGAAAGCAAGCCGATCGTTTGCAGCATGCTGTCATACGACATGACAATGAAACTGGCCCTGAACATTTTCTTGGACACGGAAAGGAATTCGTTGAGCATCGCGTCGCGAAACGAATTCTCTGCCGCGGCCGCTTTCACCGCTTCGATCCCCTTGATCGCGTCGATCTGATGCGAGCTGTATTTGCCCTGGCTTTCTTCAACCCCGGCAAACAACGGCCGTAAAACCTTGACTGAAAAAATCATTAGTCCGCCATAGAGCGGCGTCGTCATCAGAAAGGCCAGCGTCAGGAACGGGCTGTAGACGAGCATTAACCCGAGCGCGCCGAACAAATAAATCATCGCGAGCAATGCGCCGATGCCTTGTTGCACCGCAAATTGCCGCACTTGCTGTGCGCCCGCGAGTCGGCGTTGAATATCGCCCGTGCGCCGGCTCGAGAAATACGTCATCGGCAGCGAAAGCAATTTGCGGCTGAGAAAATCGAGCACAGCGGTGTCGAGTCGCACCGCTGCGAACGCGAGCAAATATTCCTGCACGAGGGTGGACAATTGCACAAACACCAGCGCCGCCAGCATGCCTAACAACACCGTTTTCAGCAGCCCGAAGTCCTGTTCGACGATGACCTTGTCCACGACCATCTGGGTGAACACGGGGAAGAGCAGTTGCAGCAAGCTCACCGCGACCGCGAGCCCGAGCACTTGCAGCAGGATGGTTTTAAACTTCGCGAGAAACGGAACGATCCACGCCAGTGTTGGTTTGCTTTCGGGCGCTTGCTCGAATGCCGTGGTGTAATCAAATAGCGCGGCGTAACCGGTCCATTTCGTTTCAAATTCGCGCCGCGGAATTTTGCGCAATCCCATTCCGGGATCGGCCACGCGCACTTCCACTTCATCGACATCGTAAAGAACGATCCAGTGATTGCCTTCCCAATGGACGATCGCCGGCAGCGGCATCGCATTCAGATTACGCAGAGAAACTTTTAATGCGCGCGCGGCCAAGCCGAGCTCACTCGCCGCCCGACACAACGCCTTCAGGCTCGTCCCGTCCGTCGCGGTGTGACAAAGCAGACGAATTCGCGCCAGCGAAACTTTGCGGCCGAAATGCCGGCAAATCATGCCTAACGAGGCCGCGCCGCAATCCATCTCGTCGATCTGTTGGATATGCTCGACCTTGCGAATGCGTTTGCCGCGTTTTTTAAACAGACCCTCGTCGTCGACAAACGGATCTTCACCGTCTTCCACCGCGGCAGCCTCTTCGCCGTCGAGTTCCACCTTGTCCGCCTTCTGCGTTTCGGCGGGCAAACTTTCTGTGGTGAAGTCCAGCGGAATACGCGCTTCCGTTTTCGCTTCGTAGATCGCCAGCCGTTCGCCTAACAACTTCTCGAACTCCGGAAATCGCGTGCGCAATTCCTGCACCGACTTCGGTTCGAGCGCGAGCAATTGACAATCGGTGAACGCTTCGACCGATGCCGCCCGCGGCGATCCATTCAAGATCGACAACTCACCGAAAAAATCGCCCTCGCGATAAAATGCGAGATTCTTTTCCGTGCCGTTTACGCCGATGAACGCACGCGCGCGGCCCTTCTCGATTACATACATCGGCCCGGCCTTATCGCCTTGTTTAATAATCAGGTCGCCCTTCGCCACCCCGACCGGCGTCAACTTCTCGATCACATTCCGCAACGCCTGCGCCGGCAACCGCCCGAAGTTGCTGAATTGATAAAGAAAACTTTGCAGCGCGCGATTGCGCCCCGTCATCTCGATGTAGTGCTTCATCTCCGGCACCCGCTCGACCAACTCGAGGAACGCCTCGCGATCGATCCGCAAAACTTCCACCGCTGTGCTGCATCGCACTGTCGCGCTTCGTGTCCCGCCATCCATCAACGCCGCTTCGCCGAACGCATCTCCCGGTTTCAGTACACCCAGGGGAATTTCTTCGCCGTCGCTTTTAACTTTGAGCGCGCGCGCGCGGCCCGACGTCAGGATGTAAAACGAATCCGCCGGATCGTCCTGTTTCACGATCACGTCGCCGAAATCGTAGCTCTCTTCCTGTAACAACGGCTCGAGCGCGGCGAAATGTTCGTCGGTCAAAAACCGAAACGCCGAAGTGCGCCGGACGATCTCGCTGTCTTGAGTTTTCATTCGCTCGCCGCCATCGGCATCAATCGAAGATCGACATGTTTACTCGTTAGCTCGCTGAAATGTCGATTCAGTAAACGTTGCTCGATGCGCGACAGCACCATCGGGTCGTCCGCCTGCGGCTCAATTTTGCGCACCACCCGGCAGAGATCGAACCCATCGGTCTTTTCCATCGGGTCGAGCACGTCGCCCGCGTGCACGCTCAAAAACTTCTGCTGCACGTCCTCCCCGAGATCTTCCAGGATGAATTCCAATCGCCGAAACGGATAACGCCCTTCCGTCGCCACTTCTTCCATCGTCATTCCATCTTCACGGACGCAAAAGAGCGCTTCTTTCGCGGCGTCGCGCGATTCTAATTCCATCACTTCCACTTCGAATTTCGTTAGCGGCAATCGCAGCGACACCAGCTCGCGTTTCGCCGCATTCGGCACGAGCACCTCGCCGCAGCGTTTCCGATACGCCGCCTCTAGCGCACATTGTCGATCTAACCATTCCGCGTCGCGTCCGAGTTTCTCCAGCCACGGCGCGAGTTGCTTCTCGTTCAGGCCGGTGCGTTCGAGAAAAATTTTCTTCTGCGCCTCAATCAACTCCGGCGCGATATCCTTCTCTTCCACCAGCGCCGCCATGCGCCACGACAGAGCGCTCGTCATCCAATCCAGTTCTCCCGACAAAATGAGATCGACAGTGAATGTATCGCGTAACTCCGCCGGGGCGGCCTCAAATTCTATCTCCTGCGGCTTCACCTCTTCTAACTCCGCTGCGCCCCATTGTTTCCGCGCGAAATATTCGCTGAAATTCTCCAGCGACAATCCGCGCACGGCCAGCCACTGCTCCGTTTCCTCTGCCGTGATCAGATCGTGCTCGTAACGAAATTGCTCCGCCGCGGCATCAAATGCGTCATCGTTCAATTCGAGGTCCAGCTCATCCGCGCGCTCGTCCGACGCCAAGCGGTGCAGAAAATCCTTCCACGCAAGATCGACATCTCCTCGAAAATAGGCCGCATCGATCACGTCCCGCGCGGTAAATTCCTCATTTCCGCACGAACACATCACCAGCTCGCCATGCGACACTGTGCTCTCCATTCGAGTTGGGGTTTCTAGCGGGTTTGCCAAAAAAAGTCGAGACCTACTTGGCCTTATTTTTGAGCCACCCGGTTAGGCCGCTCTCGCGGTTGACGGCGGCGCAAATCGCGCGCTCAGTGTTGCCCATGCCGTCGGGTGCTCTGCGCGCGTTACTTACGCGTTCGATCGATTACGCCGGAATGTTTCCGCCGTGTTCACTCGATCTTGAGCCGGCGCTGCAAAAACAAGCCGCTTACGTCCGCGACGCCGATTCGTGGATGCTTTCGACTTTCGTCCTGCCAATTGCGCAATTCGGAAACGCGGCCGCGCATTTGTCGTTGTTCGACGCGAAACATCCGCTGCGCATTTCTGCGCTCGGACCTAAAACCAATTCCGCTGATGAATTCGGCGCAAAAATCAAAGAAGTCGCGGAAGCGATTCGGGTTTTCGCCAAGGAACATGTCGATCTTGTTTCGATCGACCAACTCGAGATGCCGCTGGTGGGCGATCTGCCACGGATCGATTTGAACATGGCCACATTTTGGGAAGCGGCCGAGCAAACGATTCCTGAAATCGCGAGGGCTAAGATCGACAAGTACGGGTTTAAACTCCGTACTGGCGGTGTGACGGCGGAAGCGTTCCCAACCTCTGCGCAAATCGCAAAAGCTCTCGTCGCCGCCGCGAAACATCGCGTGCCGATTAAATTCACGGCTGGCCTCCATCATCCGATCAGAATGTTTCGCGATGAAGTGAAAACGAAAATGCACGGCTTCCTCAACGTGCTCGGCGCCGGCGTGCTCGCGTTTGAGCACAGTTGGGACGAAGCGCAGACGACCGCGATGCTCGACGACGAAGATGCGAAATCATTTTCATTCGACGATAAACGATTTGCGTGGCGCGAATGGAAGATCGACATCGACCGCATCGAAGCGCATCGGAAATTTGTCACCTCCTTCGGCAGCTGCAGCTTTGACGAACCGCGCGAAGATCTGCGCGCGCTCAACCTTCTTTAATCGATATGCCGCTCAAATCTTTCATCGACGTTCCGGCCGATTCGCATTTTCCCCTGGAGAATTTGCCCTTCGGAGTTTTCAAGCCGCGTGACGAAACCGCGGCGCGCATTGGCGTCGCGCTCGGAGAGTACGTTGTCGATCTTGGCGCGCTTGAGACTAAGGGTTTGTTGGAAGGTTCATTCGCGCGCGATTCGCTCAACGAATTCCTTTCGTTAGGCCGCCCGGCCTGGCGAAAAGCCCGCGAGACTTTGCAACATCTTCTCGCCGCTGATACGCCGACGTTGCGCGACGATGTCGATCTTCGCGAACGCGTCTTTCATCGCCAGCGCGATGTCGAAATGCAATTGCCGGTGCGAATCGGCGATTACACAGATTTCTATTCGTCGTATCACCATGCGCACAATGTCGGCACGATGTTGCGGGGGCCGGAGAACGCGCTTATGCCGAATTGGAAATGGCTGCCGGTGGCCTATCACGGCCGCGCCAGCTCGATCGTCGTCAGCGGAACAGATGTGCGCCGGCCGCGCGGCCAAACCAAAGCGCCCGATGCGACCGCACCGACCTTCGGCCCGAGCAAGAGTTTCGATTTCGAATTGGAAATGGCGTTCCTGATCGGCCCGGGCAATCCGTTAGGCCAATCGGTGGCCGTCGACCGTGCGCTCGATCACATTTTCGGCTTCGTTCTCATGAACGACTGGAGCGCGCGCGACATTCAGGCGTGGGAATACCAGCCGCTCGGTCCCTTCCTCGCGAAAAATTTCGCGACGAGCATTTCGCCGTGGGTCGTGACGCTCGATGCGCTCGAGCCATTTCGAAAACCGTTACCGATGCAGGACCCGGCACCGCTGGAATATCTGCGCGCGCCTAACGACGTCACGTTCGACATCAAACTGGAAGCGAGTTTGCAAACTGCATCCATGCAAGATCGACATGTGCTGACGCGAACGAATTTCCAAAATCTTTACTGGAGCGTCGCGCAGCAACTCGCGCATCACACCGTCAACGGCTGCAATCTTCAGCCCGGCGATTTGCTCGCGAGCGGAACGATCAGCGGCGCGACCGAAGAATCGCGCGGGTGCATGCTTGAGCTCACCTGGCGCGGCGCGAATCCGCTGCAATTGCCTAACGGCGAAACGCGCAAATGGCTCGAGGATGGCGACGCGCTTTCTGTCACCGGTTGGTGCGAAGGCGATGGATACCGCGTCGGCTTTGGCGAAGTCACTGGCAAAGTTTTACCGACAGCCTAACGAAACGACGATGTCGATCTTCGCGCGGCGATTAGCGACGATTGTTTCATGGATCGGACATCCGCTCGCGTTCATCACTATCAGCGTCGCGATCGTTTTGGCGACGCAACTGACATCGCGGAACGCGCTCTCACTTTTACTCACGATCTTCGTCGCGCTCGTCGCGCCAATGGCCGTCCTATTATATTTAGGCGTGCGCTCGGGCCGGTGGAGCGACGCGGACGTTTCGGTGCGGGAGGAGCGCAAACGGTTTTATCCCATCGCAATTCCACTTTCTGCCGCGGGCACATTCGCGATGTGGCTGGTGAGCGCGCCGCGCTACATTTTGCGCGGTGGCATCGTCACGCTCGGCCTTCTCGTTATCGCCGCCGTAATCAATCTGCGCTTCAAACTTTCGTTACACACGATGTTCGCGACTTATTGCACGACGGTTTTGTTTCGGGTGAATGCGCTCTCCGGAATCGTTGCGGTAATCATGACCGCGCTCGTCTTTTGGTCGCGGTTGTTTCTCACGCGCCACACGTTAGGCGAAACAATCGTCGGTGGCGTTCTCGGAATTTTCGGCGGCATCGTTGCCGCGTGGATGTCGATCTAACAATGGAACCGTACGCACCGCGCTCGTTTCGATTCATCGAGCTGCTTCCGATCGGCGATTGGCGGATGAAACTCTACGGCATCGCGTGGAATCGCGAGCGGCCGCGACCCGAGTTGATCTCCGCCGCAAAAAAAATCGCAGCCGAACAACTGGCGAAAGAGCAGGGGAACAATCACGGCGTCGGCTTCATCGGCGTGCACGATGGTCGCAACGCCGCGTTCGTCTTTGTCGATTTCTGGGGAAACGAAAACGAATTGTTTCATCGCGTTTTTCTATGTCGATCTAACGAGCCGGTATCGCTCGCGCCGGCGACAGTGAGCGATTCGTCCGTCTGCGTTTGGGATTTGCATTTGCAATCGTTCGAACGCGCGGCCTGGATCAAGCACGTGCTGACGAAAGGCGATGCGCCGGATTTCGACAGCTATCTCGCTGAGCGCTTGAACGAGGACGCCTGATGTGTGATTGAACAAGGCACTTCCATTTGCGTCTAACGCAACGTCCAAATAAGAGGAGGATTCATGAAAACATTTTTGAGTTTCTGTTTCGCAACTGTGACGATGCTGGCGATCGGGTTCGCGCAAACTCCGTCCACATCGCCGGCGCCAAGCAAGAGCACGACGACAAAGACGCACGCGTCCGCGGCCCCGCTCGGCGCGAATGAAGCCGTGGGCACAATTGTCGAGTTCGTTCCCGGCGGAGACATCGTGCTCAACACCGGCGCAGCCGAACCGGCGCGATTCAAAATGGGGAAAGGCGTTCGTTATCTGAACCCGAAAGGCAAAGAGGTGAACGAGCGCAAAATGAAAAAGGACCGTCGGGTGCGCGTGCATTACGCCAAAGAAGGGAACGATCTGGTGGTCGATAAGATTCAGATCGAACGCGAAGGCGGCAAGAAAAAGGCGAAACACTGATTCGTTAGGGTGTGAAGCGCGCGGCGAGATGGGTCTTCATTCTCGTCCTTCTGTTAGTTCTTTTTGCGGCCGCCGCTTACTTCGCCGGGTTGCGCGCGCTCGAGGCGCGTGGAGTGCGGGCGCGTCTCAGCGCTGAACTGGCAAATTTGTTCGAATGCCAGGCCGAGATTTCCTGGCTGCGTTGGGATGGCCGAACGATTTCGTGCTCCGCGGTCCTTACGCGCGACGCGCCACCAATAAAAATACACGCATCGCAGGTGACGATGCCGTTAACGATTGTCGATCTTTGGCGGAATGAGTGGAAGATCGACAAGTTATCCGTGGCAGATGCGCAGGCGACGTTTGGTGTGTTCGCGGCGCCGGATTCGTCCTCGCCGCCGGCGGGAAATTTAGAACTGCGCGAAGTCGATATTGCGCACGCGAACGTTCTTTACGGCGACACACCACAGAACGCGACCGAGTTGCGCGACGCGCACGCGCGAATTTCGCGGGGCGATGGCGGCCTGATCATTGAGGCTGACGGCGGAACTCTGCGTTACGGAAACGCGCCCGCGGCGCTCTTGCTCAACGGCAGATTGACTTACGCAAAACCAAATCTGCGCATCGATCGAGCATCCTTCACGCTCGGTGACAACAGCTCGATCGAGCTCACCGGAAACATCACCTTCGAGCAGCCGCATCAAGTTCGCGCTGCCGGTGGGATTATGATTGCGAACGCGATCTTGAAAAATATTGCGCTGCTTCAACATCTGGCCAATCTCGCCGGGCGCGCCGAGCTAGCACAACCGAAGATCGACAATGTCAAAGCGGATTACGATTGGAATGCGCAGACATTAACCGTGAAGAATTTCGTCGGCGAAGCGAAATCCATCGCCGCCGTGCGCGGTGAATTCGTGGTGCAGAACGGAAAGCTCGATGGCGAGTTTGAGCTAGGGGTTGCGCCCGACATCGTCGAAAAATTTCCGGGTGCGCGCGAAGATGTTTTCAAGATCGATCGTGACGGCTACGTCTGGACGGCAGTGAGTGTGACCGGCCCCGTGGGTGATCTGCGCGATAATCTGCGGCCGCGTTTGTTGCGCGCGGCGCAGGACCACCACGCCGAGGAAAAAGCGATCGAAGCGATCCAGGAATTGTAAGATCGACATCATGCGCTGATGTTTTGGCGAAGATGAAAAGACCGTGGTCGTTTGGCGCACATTGGGACATGCTCGCCATCACCGCTGCGCTCTTCGTGCTCGTGGCGGTGATTGTCGATCTTCGCCCGCACGTCGATGAGAATTTTTTCTTTTCCACGCGGGACCCCGGCTTCCGCCAATCGAAAAAGATCGAACAAAATTTTCCATCGCGCCCGGAACTCATCCTGACCGTTTCCTCGCGCGAGATTTCGTCGCCGCGTTATCTCGAGCGGATCGCGAAGCTGACGCGCGAACTCGACCAGATCGATGGCGTGAGCAACGTCAAAAGTCTCGCGGCCG